>JBJHCI010000449.1:0-1968 GCA_050485925.1 Maricaulaceae bacterium | reverse complement strand
CCATGGAGCCGATATTGCCCGGATTGATGCGCAGGCACGCCGCGCCCGCCTCTGCCGCCTCTATGCCGCGCCTGTAATGGAAATGGATATCCGCGACGAGCGGGACTTTCGCTTCGCGCGCTATTGAACGGAAGGCGGCGGTAGAGTCTTCATCAGGGCAGGAGACGCGTACAATATCCGCGCCCGCCTCTTCCAGAGCGCGTATCTGGTCAATCGTGGCGCGCGCGTCCGAGGTCGGCGTGTTGGTCATGGACTGCACCGAGATCGGCGCATCCCCGCCCACTTCGACAGACCCGACGCGGATCTTGCGCGAAACCCGCCGGTCAATCGCCCGCCAGGGCCTGACTTTGGTGTGATCCTCGACCGCCATGATACGCCGCTCCGCCGCGATGCCCCTTACATAGCGAAGCGGCGGGCCGGCGCAAAGGCGCTACGCACCGAAACGGGCTTTGACATCCTTGTTCCAGCCCACGCTCACCACGCCATCGGATTCGATCAGCGGACGCTTGATGAGCGTGCGGTGCGTGTCCAGAAGCGCGGCGAGGCGAGCCGGATCATCGGCATCCGCCTTCTGCGCGTCGGACAGCTTGCGCCAGGTCATGGAGGCGCGATTCACAATCTTGTCCGCGCCTACAGCCCTGATCCAACCGGGGATTTTGCCCCCGGCCGAGGCATCGGCGCGCACATCGAAAAATTCAGGTGCGTGACCTGCCGCCCCCAGCGCAGAAAGCGCCTTGCGGCAGGTCTCGCACGTCTTCAGACCATAAACTTTCATGCCAGAAGGGCTATCACATTGCGGATCGCGATAACAAACAGGCAGAGCGAAGCCAGCGTGTAGATGCCAAAGCGCACCGGGATGAAGTTCACGGTCGACTGGAACACCGAATGGGCGATGCGCAGGATCACATAGGTCCAGGCAAAACCGATATTGATCGGATCGCCCACACCGACGAGATGGCTATACATGGCCAGCGCGTAGAAGAGCACGGGCTGCTCGTGGAGATGATTATGATTGTCGGCGACCTGACGCACGCTGCGCGGCAGCACGTCCATCTCCGACTTTTCTTTCAGTTTCGCCGCATTGATCCCCGCCTTCTGCATGGCGGGAATGCGCGTGGCGTACATCCACACCCACATCACCAGCGTCCAGCAGACCAGCGCCAGAACCGGCACCATCATTGATCCGTACATCATGGCTTACCTCCTCCCAGCGGGCACGTGTGCGTGCCTCGACAGAACCAGAAAAGCCTGACTCCGGCCAAAGGGGAAGGGGCAAGACGGGATAACGGGATGGGGCAGAGGCCGGCCCTTCCGCCGATGAGCCTTCGCCGCCCCAAGCCGCGTCACATTCCGCCTCCCGGTGGATCGGCCTCCCTTCGGGCGAAGCATTACCCTGTCATCGTGTTAACACAACGATATTGGCGTTTGTCAGGAAGGAGGGGCAGCCGGAATCCGACGTTGCAGCACCCATTGAGAGCATATGCTCTCAATGGGCAGAATACCGGCGCGTTGCGTAAGCTGTAAAAGGGGGCGGAGTTAGCCGCTGGAGCCAGCGCCCGCGCCGCGCGCGGCCTGCCAGGCATCGACAAAGCTCGTCATGTCGAGCGATTCCAGTATCTGGCCGGAACTGCCGAGCACGCCGATATCCGCCGCGCCGGACCGGACCCGCACCGCGCCCGCATCGGTGGCCGAAACCACAAGGCCCGGCTCGTCCGGCGCGCGCCAGGAGGCACCGGCCTCCATCTCACGGGCAAACAATACCCGGCCCGAGCTGTCCCGCACTTCCAGCGTAACCGGCGATATGGCGGTGAAAACCAGGGCATCGGGCGTATGGGCGGCGGGCAGGCCGGCCCAAATCTGTGCCGGGTCGCTGGCGGCAGCCGATGCGACCATGGGGCGCGGCGTGGCCAGAAGTGTAGCCGGATCGGGCGCATCGGCAAACGCGCCGTTACGCGTCACGTGCACGCC
>JBJHCI010000448.1:0-1971 GCA_050485925.1 Maricaulaceae bacterium | reverse complement strand
CGCCAATCCCGTTGACCGTGCACTCGATCTGGCGGGCGCCGCCGCGTATGGCGGCGAGCGAATTGGCAACCGCGAGACCCAGATCATTATGGCAATGGGCGGAGAAGATGACGTGTTCCTCTCGCGTCACCTTCTTCGACAGCATGCGGAAAAGTTCGTAGATCTCCTCCGGCGTGGAATAGCCGACCGTATCGGGCACGTTCAGCGTGGACGCGCCTGCGGCAGCCGCCGTGGATAGCGCCTCAACCAGAAAACCCGGCTCGGTGCGGATGGCATCTTCGGCGGAAAATTCCACATCGTCGGCGAACTCGCGCGCATAAGCGACCATGTCCGCTATACGGGTCAGCACCTCGGCAGGGCTCATCTCCAGCTTGAACTCGCGATGGATCGGGCTGGTGCCCAGGAAGACATGAATGCGCTTGCTCTTCGCGGCTTTGAGCGCCTGCGCCGCCGCGTCGATATCGCCCTTCACCGCACGCGCCAGCGAGCAGATGCGCGGGCCTTCAATCTCCGCGGCGATGCGGGCGATGGCGCGGGCATCACCGGGCGAGGCAGCCGCAAAGCCGGCCTCTATGATGTCCACATTCAGCGCGGCGAGCGCGCGCGCCATTTTCAGCTTGCCGTCCTCGCTCATGGAGAAGCCGGGAGCCTGCTCGCCATCGCGCAGCGTGGTATCAAATATCAGGACGTTCGGGCTCATCACGCGCTCTCCCTGACCGGCTCCAGACTCAGCTCACGCACCGCGATAACGCCATACACACGGCTGATCTGGGCTTTCAGCGTATCCACCCGGCGGGGGCCGGGGCGGGGGCGGACCGACAGGTCCAGTCGCCCGCGACTGCCATGGCCGGAGGGCTGGAAGTTCAAGCCAAGAAGCTCGTAGCCGCGCCGCTCCACAAGGCCAACGAGACGCACGATCTGTCCTTCAGCGGGCTCGAAATCGATTTCGATGCGGTGGGTCATGGCGTCTCAGGCCTCCATCATTTCGGAATTGGATTTGCCTGGCGGCACCAGCGGCCAGACATTTTCGCGCGGGTCGATGCGCACATGGCACAGAACCGGCCCGCGCGTGGTCAGCAGGCGTTCAATGGCTTCGGCCTCGGCGGCGCGATGCTCGAGCGTGAACGCCTCGATGCCGAAAGCGCGGGCGATCTCGGCAAAGTCGGGATTATCGTAGAGGTCCACCTCGGAGAAATTCTCCTGGTAGAACAGTTCCTGCCACTGGCGGACCATGCCGAGCTGGGAATTGTCCAAAAGCAGGATTTTCAGCGGGATGCGGTAGCGCCGGATCGTCGCTAGCTCCTGGATATTCATCATGATGGAGCCATCGCCGGTAACCGTGACCACGGTCGCGTCCGGCTCGGCAAGCGCTGCGCCAATGCCGGCCGGGATACCAAAGCCCATTGTGCCCAGCCCGGCGCTGGTCAGATGTGCCTGCGGCCGGCTGAAGCGGCAATGCTGGGCTACCCACATCTGATGCTGACCGACATCGCAGGTGATGATCAGATCGTCGCCTGCTGCCTTGGTTATGGCGTTGAGCAGGCCGGGCGCATAAACACCCGAGCCCGGCGCGTCATAGCGGAAGGCCCATTTTCCGGCATTGTTCCCACATGTCGTGCGCCACTCTTCGATATCGCCCATCTTCGGGTGCAGGGCATCAAGAATAGTGCCGATATCGCCGGCAAGACCGACCTCCACCGCACGCAGCTTGGAAATCTCGGCCGGATCGCCGTCGATATGGATGACCTTGGCTCCGGGCGCGAACGTGTCCAGCTTGCCGGTTGCCCGGTCATCAAAGCGCGCGCCCACGCAGATCAGAAGATCGCTTTCATTGACCGCCGTGTTGGCCGCCCGCGTGCCGTGCATGCCCAGCATGCCGAGGAAGTCTGGCCAATCGGTCGGAATGCCACCCAGCCCTTTCAGCGTGGCCACGGCGGGAATACGCGTGCGCTGGACGAAGCGCCGTAAGGC
>JBJHCI010000447.1:0-1981 GCA_050485925.1 Maricaulaceae bacterium | reverse complement strand
TTGCTGGACCGGGCGGAAGAAGCGCTCTCTCACGGCGATGCGGGTGGCGCCGCGCAGGATTTCGCCGCCGTCCTGCAGGCCGACAAGGAAAATGCCCGCGCTATCGCCGGCATGGCGCGGGTCTATCTGGCGCAGGGTGATCGGGAGGGGGCTGAGGGCATTCTCGCTGCTGCCCCGGAAGCTAAGCAGAACGATCCGGCCATCGCCGGGGTACGCGCCGCGCTGGAACTCGCCGGCGAAGGCGCGAATGCCGGCGATACGGGCGAGCTGTTCCGCCGGCTGGAGAAAGCGGGCGGCCGTGATGCGGGGCTGCGCTATGAGCTTGCCCGTGCGCTGATCGGATCAGGCGATCTGCAAGGCGCGGCGGACCAGCTTCTTGAAAGCATCGCACTGGACCGGGAATTCCGCGAAGGTGCGGCGCGCGCGCTTCTCCTGAGGGTATTCGAGGCGGCGGGCCAGAACTCGGAGCTGACCAGGGCCGGGCGCAAGCGTCTGTCCTCCATCCTGTTCAGCTAGTTCGCCTCCGCGGTGTGGCGGTCTATTTGTGGGATCGGGATATCAAGAAAGCCAGACAGGAGACGCGCATGGGCGCGCCTGCGGACATACCGCTCTTTCCCATTCGCGGCTGCATATTGCTGCCGGGTGAGGCCCTGCCGCTGAACGTGTTTGAGCCGCGCTATCTTAACATGATTGATGATGTGATGGCCGGTGATAGCTGGTTGGGCATGATCCAGCCGCGCGAAACCGGCCCGCGTGACCGTCCTGATCTGGAAGGCGTGGGCACCGCAGGACGCATCGTCAGTTTCAGCGAGACAGGAGACGGCCGCTATCTGATCGTGGTCAAGGGCGTGGCCCGCTTTGCTTTGAGAGGCGAGAGGGACGCCCCCGTGCCCTACCGCGTCGCAAACGCCGATTATGCGCCCTTCAGGGCCGATCTGGAGGCACTTGCAGCCACAGGCGTGGAGGAGGACCGCGAGCGCTTCCTGGGCCTTCTGAGGCGGTTTTTCGAGCATACCGGTGTCGATGCGGACTGGAGTTCGATCGCGCGTGCGCCCCTCCCGGCGATCACCGGCAAGGTGGCGATGGCCTGTCCGTTCGATCCGGCCTCCAAGCAGGCCTTGCTGGAATCCCCGGATGCGCGGTCACGCCAGCGTCTGCTGACCGGTTTGATCACGGCGGCGCTGGAAAGCGCTGGCCCGGACAGGCTGTCCGGGCGGCTTCACTAACGCCTCTACCTGCCTTAAATGTACCAGTGATGAGCGAGACACCTGAAACCCCCGCCAATCCGCGCCGCTCGGTCCATGTGGACCCCAAGCTGCTGGAGATTCTCGTCTGCCCGGTCACGCGTGGGCCGCTGGAATATGACCGCACGAAGGGCGAGCTGATCTCGAAGGGCGCGGGGCTTGCCTATCCGGTGCGCGAGGGCGTGCCGGTCATGCTGCCCGAGGAGGCTCGCCAGATCGATGACTAGTACCGGCGCGCCCTGGCCGGTCAGACTCGCCTTCAAGGCGCGCGAGAAGGCCCTTCATGTCGATTTTGATGATGGCAGCGCGGTGAGCATACCGTTTGAAACCCTGCGCGTGGAGAGCCCGTCAGCCGAGGTGCAGGGCCACGCGCCCCATCAGAAGAAAATCCTGACGGGCAAACAGGACGTGCAGGTGACCGGCGCTGAACCGGTCGGCCGCTACGCGGTACGTCTCATCTTTGATGACGGCCATGATAGCGGCATCTATTCATGGGATTATCTGCGCGCGCTGGGCCAGCAGAATTAAGAGGCTTGGGCACTGTCCTCGGCGGGAGCCGGGCCGTCATCCATCAGCGTTTCAGGCATATTGGCGACCGGACGGACGGGTGCAGCAGGGATACTGGCCAACAGACCCTGCAACGCCTGCAGCTTGGCCGGGCCCTCCGGCGCCCGCGCCTCTTCCCGGCCCATTTCCGAGGCCAGGAGCCGCATGGCGCGCGCCTGCGCATCCTGCTG
>JBJHCI010000446.1:1374-1995 GCA_050485925.1 Maricaulaceae bacterium | reverse complement strand
AGGATAGGGCGTGGTGGCGGCATCGCGAATGACGCAGCGATGGTCATCGATGGCGGCCCGCACGGAACGCAGCGCCCCTTCGCGTCGCGCACCGGCTCTTCCTTCTCGATGTCGAACTTCACCAGGGCCGAGTTGAAGCGGTGTTTCAGGAAGGGCGGCACGCGGCCAATGGCGCCGGGCTTTGAATCCAGGTTCAGGAAGCTGACATTGCCTTCCGTCGCGCCATAGAACTCCATGATGCGCTTGATGCCGGAACGCTTCACAAAGCGCGGCCAGACATCGGGGCGCAGCCCGTTGCCGATGGCGATGCGTATCTTGTGCTTCTTCTCCGCGGGGCTTGGCTCGGCGGCCACCAGGAAGCGGCACAGCTCGCCCACATACATGAACATGGTGGCGCCGTGCTCGGCCGCATCGGTCCAGAAGGCGCTGGCGGAAAACCTGCGCCGGATGATCAACGCCCCGCCCTTGGACAGCGCGCAGCCCACACCGCACAAGCCCCCTGTGGCGTGATAAAGCGGCAGCACCATCATCATGCGGTCTTTCGGCGAGGCGTTGGACGCCACCGCGAACCCCTGGAGATAATAGAGCGCGCGTGTGTGGGCGACGATCGCGGCCTTGGGC
>JBJHCI010000446.1:0-1364 GCA_050485925.1 Maricaulaceae bacterium | reverse complement strand
GAGGTGTACATTTTCAGACAGGGGTCCTTGGCTTTCAGATGAGCGCGCAGTTCGCGGCCCGGCCGGGCATCGCTGACACCGGCCAGCGCGGATGTGAGATCCTGCCCGCCGGGCACCGCGCCCGCCTCGCCGTCAAATATCCATGCCGTGACCGTACCCACCTCGGAGGATACGCCCGCAAACGCGCCGGCCAGTTCCCCTTCGATAATGGCGTGGCCGGCCTCTGCGATATTCACCCCGTGAGCGAGCGCCTTGCCGGTCACCTGATTGTTCAGAAGAGCGGCGATCACCCCCACTTTCGACAGGCCGTACCAGAAGGCAATGTATTCCCAGCGATTGCCCATATAGAGCGCGACCGTATCGCCCGGCTTGATGCCGGTGGCCACGGCCCAGTTGGCGATCCGGTTGGCGAAGGCGTCAAACGCGCCATAGCTGACAGTGGAGCCGTCCTCGAGGATGAAGGCGGGGCGCGATGCATGCGCGTCGACATTGCGCTCGATCAGATCCGGGGTGAGATCTGCCGAATCCGGGGTGATGGATTTCAGCGTCTTCAGGAGCCGGATCAGCTCCTTGGTGTAGAAAATCTCCCGCTTCAGCGCGCTGAAGAATCCCATGAAGCCTGCCTCCCGAACGGTGTTGTCTGGTTATGGCGCGACAGTAAATTGCGCCCGCGCGCGGTCAAGGCAGGCCAAGACTTTCTGCAGCTTAGCTGTGCATGCGGGTGCCGGCGCGCCACACATAGTGTCAACTGCAACGACATAAAATCATGCATGCATCATAGGTCGAGCCGGTTAATCCATATAAGTGGTGGGGAATAAAAAAGGATTGGGAGTAATTGGTTGACAGAGGGAAACGGGCACGGGCTTGAGGGAAAGCCCGTGAGCTGGGGGCATGCTCTGAGGGCATTGCGTCTGCGTAGCAATATGAAACAGGAGGATGCGGCCGACCGCCTGCAGGTCAGTCAATCCTATGTCTCGCGCCTGGAGAATGGTGTGATCAAACCTTCGCCTGAAATCGCCGCGCGGTTGAGACTGCTGATCAACCATCCGGCGCATCGCCCGCTGATTGATCAGCTGAGATCGGTCGTACGCCATGCGCCGCATGCGGTGGTCTTATTGTCGTGCAACGAGAAAACGGTGCAGGTGGAGGAGGCCAGCCAGCGCTTCCGCGACGCCGGACCACCCTTTGAGCGCTATTATGAGGGCATGGCGGTGCATGATGCGCTGGGACAAGTGGTCGCCGGACTGCTGTGCCGTCTGGTCCAGTCTGGCGCGTTCGAGGGTGAGATCGCGTGTATCGAGTTCGCCTGGACGTTCGAACTCGGGGAGACGAGGCAATATATGCACTCGGTGCAGACACCGGTC
>JBJHCI010000445.1:0-2015 GCA_050485925.1 Maricaulaceae bacterium | reverse complement strand
GTGCCGATATTCTCTGCAAACCAGATGAAGAGCGCGACCAGCACCAAGCCCAGCAATAAGGGCATACATCTGTGCGCCCGATCGGGCCGGAACCAGATCACGCACGGGCCGTAGATCAGCGCACTGGCTGCGAAAAGGCCAAGACGTATGTCCAGCGTGAAATGGTGGGTGAAGAAATTCACATAGATTGCCAGCGCCAGCAGGCCCTGCAGCCATAGCGGCGGGAAGCGGTCAAAGCGGAAATCGAACAGCCGCCAGACCCGCGCGATATAACTGCCCACGGCCGCATACATGAAGCCGGAAAAGAGCGGTACACCGGCAATCACCAGCACTGCCTCCCCGGCTTCGGGATAGACCCACGAGCCCATCGCCACCTTGAAGATTTCCATGACCGTGCCCACCAGATGGAAGACGGCGATGACGCGCGCCTCCTCCCAGTTTTCCAGCCCGAAGGCCAGCATGGCTACCTGGATGGCAATCGCGGCAAGGGTCAGGAAGTCATAGCGGGCCAGCGGCGCATCGTCCGGATAGAACAGGAAGGTCGCCAGCAGCAGGGCCAGCATCAGCGCCCCGAACAGGCACGCCCAGCCCTGCTTGATGCCAAAGGCCAGGAACTCGAACGCGTAACCGCTCCAGCGCCCGCGCACCAGCCGGGCACGCAAGGCTTCGCGGTGTTCGTGAAAGGCCGCCTCTATACGGCGCAGGCTTATCAAGCGCGTCGTTCCCGACCCGAACGGCCTATTGCGCCCATTTGGCCTTGCGCTTCTCTAGAAAGGCAGCGAGGCCCTCCTTGCCCTCCGCGCTGACGCGGCGATCAGCGATGAGCTTGGCAGTGTGCTTGCCCAGACGATCATCGATTTCCTTGCCATAGACATCATCAACCAGCGCCTTGGCGGCCTTCACCGCGCCCGGAGCCGCCGCGAAGGCGAGCTTTGCAACTTCTTCAAGCGTGTCATCGAGATCGTCTGCGCTGTCGACCACATACTGGACCAGGCCGATTTTATACGCGAACGCGCCGTCAAAGCTCTCAGCCGTCGCAAACAGCGCACGCGCCCAGCGCGGCCCGATGGCGCGTACCACGAAGGGTGAAATGGTGGCCGGCGTCAGGCCGAGGCGCACCTCGGAGAAGCGGAATTTGGTGTCTTTCACCGCGATGGCGACATCGCACGCGGCCACAAGGCCCGCCCCGCCGCCCATGGCCGCACCCTGCACCAGCGCCACGGTCAGTTGCGGCAGGTCATGCAGGCGGCGCAGCATGCGCGCCAGGCCCAGCGCGTCTTCCTCATTATCCTCATGCGTCCAGTCGGCCGCGGCCTTCATCCATTCCAGATCCGCCCCGGCAGAGAAGCTGGGACCTGCCCCGCGCAGGACCACCATACGCACCTCGTCCGTATTCGCGCGCAGTGTCTCGAACATGTCGGACAGGGCCGAGATGACGTCGGCGTTGAAGGCATTGTGCTTTTCCGGCCGGTTCAGTGTGATGACGGCGGTGCCGCCGGGCGTGACCGAAAGGACGACATCATTCTGGCTCACGGGACCTACCTCGCATGGCGGACGGAATTTGCGCCTCTTGTAAGCCAGCCCCGCCCGATACGCAAAGCTCCCCGGCCAGTGACCAGAGCACCTATCAACACATGAGGAACGGAGCGCTGACGGACCGGTCAGCGCTCCGCTCACGTTTTAGGATAGCGCTCTAACGGCGGAAGATGATGCTCTTGATCAGGAAGAGCACGATCAGCGCAGCGAAATAGGCCACCGCCAGAAAGGCGATGTACTGCCAGTAGCTCATATCGGCGACAGGCGGCACCGAAAACGCGGCACCGTCGCGCACCATCGGCAATACCTGATCGACCACCACATGAATGACGATCGCAACAACGGTAAAGATGAGGATGGCCCCGAAGCTCTGCATCATCAGCGCCATAACCACGCCGATCACGCCCATCTGGATGCCCAGCTGGGTCCAGTCGCCAGGCCCGTGCACGTCCAGACCGGCGCGCAGCCAAGCCCAGACC
>JBJHCI010000444.1:0-2023 GCA_050485925.1 Maricaulaceae bacterium | reverse complement strand
GCCATAGCTCGGCATATCGCCCGGTGTGGAACTCCACCACCGGCGCGCCGAGCCGTTCGGCAGCTTCGATCTGTACCGGATCCGGTTCGATGAAGAGCGATACGCGGCTCCCCGCCCCTTTCAGGGCACACACCACAGGCGCGATCTGGTTGTGTAGCCTCGCCGCGTCCAACCCGCCTTCGGTGGTGCGCTCCTCGCGCTTTTCGGGCACCAGGCAGGTGGCGTGGGGCCTGAAGCGGGTGGCAATCGCCAGCATTTCGTCGGTCGCCGCCATTTCCAGATTGATGGGCAGGCGCGTTGCCTTGCCGATGGCGTCCAGATCACGGTCGCGGATATGGCGCCGGTCCTCACGCAGATGGATGGTGATACCGTCCGCGCCGGCCGTCTCGGCCATCGCGGCTGCGCGTACGGGATCAGGATGCGCCCCGCCGCGCGCATTTCGGATGGTCGCTACATGGTCGATATTAAGGCCGAGGCGGAGCATTGTCCTACGCAACAAGCCCCCTGCTGCCCGGCTTGATGGCCGGGATTCGCTCCAACTCCGGGGGAAGCTGATCTTCGGCATAGGCCGGAAAAGCCACCGTCGCGAGCGCGATCAGCGGCACACCGACATTCGCCTTACCGCCCGAACGATCCACAAGGCAGGCCTCTGCGACCACTTTCGCGCCGGTCGCCTCCACAGAGGCGATGCACTCACGCGAGGAGAGGCCGGTGGTGACGATATCCTCCACGATAAGCACGCGGTCAGCGGCCGTCAGCTCAAAGCCCCGGCGCAAACGGAACTCGCCATCCTCTCGCTCGACGAAAATGAAGGGCAGGCCAAGCTGGCGGCTGGTTTCATAACCCGGGATGATCCCGCCGAGCGCGGGCGAGACAATCGCCGTCAGCGGCTTTTTCACACTCTGGCGCACCTTGTCGGCCAGCGCCTTGCACAGGCGCTCGGTGCGGGCCGGTTCGCGGAAAACCAGCGCCTTCTGCAGGAAGACCGGGCTTCTAAGACCCGACGACAGGATGAAATGACCCTCAAGAAGGGCACCGGCCTCGCGGAACTCGTCCAGCACCTCGTCGGCATCCATGAGCTCGCCCTTTCGATTCTGATGTCTGCGCTACTCGTAGCGCGCGCGCTCCGCGCTCACCACCCGGTCACAGGTTTTCAGCGCAGCGACAATATTGGACAGGTGGCGTACATCGAACACTTCAATGTCAAAAGCCATCTCGAAAAAATCACGCGAGCGCGAGATGGACTTGATATTAACGATATTGCCACGCGCCTCACGCACCGCAATCGCGATCTCGGCAAGCGCACCGGGCTCATTACGTACGGTCGCGTGAACCCGGCCTATGGCGGCGGAGTTCGCGCGCGCTTCCGGGGTCCATTTCAGGTCGATCCAGCCTGCACCGCTTTCAGGGTCTCCTTCTTCCAGTTCGGCGAGGCGTTCGCAGTCAATAACGTGCACCTCCACGCCCGCATCCCGGCGCATGATGCCCACAATCCGGTCGCCCGGCAGAGGCGAGCAGCAGGTGGCAAAGTGCAGGGAGACGCCCGGCGTCAGCCCGCCGCCATGCACATAGAGCGACGCTTTCGCATCCTCGATCAGCTCGCGCTGGCTGGGGTCATCACCCTGTTTGGAGCGCTGGCCGGGGAAGACCGCATCCAACAGCTGAGTGGACGTGACCTGACCGCGGCCAAGCGCCTGATAGAGCGCGTCAGGCGTTTTCACGTCGAGCCGTGACAGCGCATCGTCCAGCAGGCTTTCCTTGAACGCCTTGCCCTCGCGCTGGAAAGCGTGTTCGGCGATCACCCTGCCCAGGCGCTCGAACTCCTGCTGCTGGGTCTCGCGGATCAGCTTGCGGATAGCGGCCTTGGCCCGACCGGTGACGACAAGGTCCTCCCACCCTGCAGGCGGCTGGCGGACCCCTCCCTTGATAATCTCGACGACATCCCCGTTTCGCAGACGCGTGCGCAGTGGGCGCTCGCGGCCATTGATCCGCACACCGACAGCACCGGCGCCCAGCTCTGTAT
>JBJHCI010000443.1:0-2024 GCA_050485925.1 Maricaulaceae bacterium | reverse complement strand
CAAAAGACCATCCTCATCTCTACCCATCTGCTGGAAGAGGTGGAGAGCGTGTGTTCGCGCGCCATCGTGATCACGGGTGGGCGGATTGTCAGCGACGATACCCCTTCCGCCATTATCCGCTCTGCGCCCGAACCGTCGCTGGCCAGCGCCTTCCGCATGCTGACCGGCCACAGCGCCGAACAGGCGACGATCCGGCCAGGCAAGGCGAAAAAGGCGCGGGGGGACGCGCAATGACCGCGCTTCTGGCTGTCTATCGGCGCGAGCTCGCCGCCTATTTCGAGACCCCGCTTGCCTGGGTGTTCCTTACCGCGTTTGCCATCGCCGCGCCCAGCTTTGCCTGGCATGTGGGACGGCTTTTCGACACCGGCCGGGCCGATCTTGCGCCGCTGTTTGATTATCTCCCCTGGCTTCTCATGATTCTGATGCCTGCACTTGCCATGCGGGCCTGGGCAGAAGAGCGCGAGGCGGGTACGTTGGAAATGCTGCTGGCCGCACCGATACCGCTCTGGGCGGCAACTCTGGCCAAATTTCTGGCTGCCTGGACGATTGCAGGACTGGCCCTCTCACTCACCTTCCCCTTGTGGATCGCGATGAATTATCTCGGCCATCCGGACAATGCAGCCATTGCCACAGCGTATTTCGGCGCGGTCCTGCTGGCGGGTGGGTATTTGGCTATCTCGCAGGCGCTTTCGGCCACGACTTCCAATCAGGTGATCGCTTTCGTGCTGGCGGCGGGCGTATGCCTCATCCTCACAGCGGCCGGCTTGCCGCTTGTGCTGGATGCGGTCAGCACGCGCCTGCCGGGTGTCTTTGCCGAGGCCATTGCGGGTCTGTCCGCACTCGCACGGTTTGATTCCCTGCGTCGGGGGGTCGTCAGCTTTAGCGATCTTGTCTACTTCCTCTCTCTCATTGCGCTCGGCCTTTCGCTGGCCATGGCGCTCATCGATGCGCGCCGGGGAGGGGGACGATGAGCCCGCCCCGTCTCCTCGCGCTCATTTCTGTGGGTCTTATTGCCGGGTTTGCTGGCCTGAATCTGCTGGCCGGCGTAATCCTTGATGGTGCCCGGCTGGACCTGACGGAAGGACGGCTCTACCGGCTGAGTCCGGGCACTATGGAGGTGGTGAACCGGCTGGAAGAGCCGATTACCCTCACTTTCTACTATTCGCGCGGCAGTGCAGCCCGCTATCCCGCCGTCAGGGCCTATGGTGCGCGCGTGCGTGAGATGCTCCGGGGGCTTGCCGCCCGTTCGGGCGGGCGTATCCGCCTTGCCGAGATCGATCCTGCACCCTTTTCGGTGGAGGAAGATGCGGCCATCGCCGCCGGGCTGGAGGCGGTACCGACCGAGGATGGAGGCCAGCTCTTCTTCGGTCTCGCGGGCAACAATGCCATCGACGGTACGGCCGTGATCGGCTTTTTCGACCCGGCCGGGGAAGCGCGCCTCGAATACGAGATCGTGCGCGTGATCTCGGAGCTCGAACGCGCACGCACGCCGGTGATCGCGATCCACTCCTCCCTGCCATTCGGCCCCAACCTGGACGGGCGGTCGGCCAATCCGGTCATTGACGCGCTGGCGCAGGCCTATGATGTGCGTTGGTTGGATGAGCGCTTTACCGCCATCCCCGAGGCCGACGCGCTGCTCCTGCTGCATCCCGCCAATCTGGATGAGCAACAGCTCTACCTGGTGGACCAGTTTGTGTTGGCGCGGGGCCGGGTGATGGTGGCCGTTGATCCGCTGGCCCATCTGGCGCTGCGCACCGGCCCGGACGGCCTGCCGCCGATCAATGCGCTGCGCACCTCGCGCCTGCCGCGCCTGCTAACCCATTGGGGCGTGGCCTATGACCCCACCTATGTGGTGATGGACCGTGCCCATGGCCTGCCTGTGCAGGTCAGCGAGGCCGGTCGTACGCGCACACGGGCCTATCCGCTATGGTTTGCCGTGCCGCCCTCAGGCTTGTCATCTGATATGCCCGCGACCAGCGCGTTGGAGCGCGGCATCAATCTCGGCTCGCCTGGCCTATTAGGTC
>JBJHCI010000442.1:0-2039 GCA_050485925.1 Maricaulaceae bacterium | reverse complement strand
CATCGACCTTCTGTCCGAAGCGGACATGCGCAAGGTTCGCGGCGGGCGCATCGGCATGGTGTTTCAGGACCCGCTATCCTCGTTCAACCCGCTGCGGACCATTGGCTCGATACTGGTTGAGTCCATTTGCCGGCATCAGGGCCTGTCCGCCAGACAGGCGCGGGAACTGGCCATCGAGACACTGGCCACGATGCGCCTTCCCGGCCGCAATGCGTCGGTGGATGCCTATCCGCACATGCTGTCGGGAGGCCAGCGTCAGCGCGCCATGATCGGGCTGGCACTGGTAAACCAGCCAGCGCTGATTATCGCCGATGAGCCGACTACCGCCCTCGATCCGACGATCCAGCTGCAGATACTCGCGCTGTTGCGCCATCAGGCCTCGAGCGCGGCCTGCCTCTTCATCACTCACGATATCGGCGCAGCATCGGCCATCTGTGACCGGCTGGCCGTGATGAATGAGGGCGTGATCGTGGAGGAAGGGTCAACAGATCAGTTGCTGTCCTCGCCCGCCCATCCCTTTACCCGCGAGCTACTGTCACATGCACCCGGAGGCGCGCGATTCCGATGAGCACGCCCCTGCTTCAGATACGTGATCTCGTGATCGACTATGGAAAGGGCACGAGCCGTTTTCGTGCCCTGCACGGCTGTTCGTTCGATCTTCAACCGGGCCAGGTCATGGCGGTGGTGGGCGAGTCCGGGTCAGGAAAGTCTTCCCTTGTCCGAGCCGTGGCCGGGCTGGTGGCCCCTGCTTCGGGCGAAATGCTGCTGGACGGGCAGGCTTTGCCCCCCTTGCGCAAGCGTCCGCCAGAGACGCGTCGCGTCGTCCAGATGGTCTTTCAGGATCCCGGTGCCAGCCTGAACCCGCTGCACCGGGTGCATGCCATTATCGAAGAACCTCTGCTGGTAACGGGGCATGGCGACGCGGCGCGCCGCGCGGGCCGCGTAGCAGAGCTGATGGAGATGACCCAGCTCTCAACCGACCTTGCCACCCGCCGGCCGCGCGAGCTGTCGGGCGGTCAGAAGCAGCGTGTGGCAATTGCCCGGGCGCTGGCCATGGAGCCGCGATTGCTGATTGCGGACGAGGCGCTCTCGGCTCTCGACTTCACGACGCAGGATCATGTCTCGCGCCTGCTATCAGACCTGCGCCGCGACCTGAACCTTGCCATGCTGTTTGTCTCGCACGATATGCGCAGCGTGCGGCGCATGGCCGACGATGTATGCGTCATCGAGAAGGGGCATGTGGTCGAGCAGGGGCCGGTCAGTGAGGTCCTCTACAATCCGAAATCGGCCTATACGCGCCTCTTGCTAGCTGCGGCCCTCAATCCGCGTGCCGCACTGTCTGATCCGCGCCTTGCCGAGGCGCTCGAGAACGGAGAAGCCGTGTCGGAGGAGGCCCTCAAAGGCGTGATGGATATCATCCGCGGCGGTGCCCTGATGGGAGATGCGCGATGAAGTGGCTGCTGGCTATCTGTGCCATCACCTGCCTGGCGCTCACGGCCTGCTCGGATACGGGCCGTAGTGCCGATGAGAAGCAGGTATTGCGCGTGGGGGTGGCGTCCCTGCCGGCCAGTCTTGGCAATCCTTATCGCGGCAATGGCCGCCCCGGTTCGCTGCTCTGGCATGCCATTTTTGACGGGCTGACCCGGCTTGATTTCGACGGCGATCCCGAACCCGCCCTCGCGGTTGAGTGGGAGCTGGTGTCACCCACCGTGTGGCGTTTCACGCTGCGCGAAGGGGTGCGCTACTCCAACGAGCGGCCTTTCGATGCTGATGCGGTGGTAGAGGTGTTTGACTGGCTGGCGACACCGGAAGGCCGGCGCAATCTGATCGGTATCGAAATGCGCGATATCGTGGCGGTGCGCGCGTTAGATGCGTTGACCGTGGAGTTTGAGACCGCGCGGCCTGACCCCATTCTGCCTCGCCGCCTCGTGACGGTGAACATGGTGGAGCCGGGGGCTCTGCGGGAAATGGGGCTGGACGCCTATAGCCGCGCGCCGGTGGGAACGGGTGCTTTCATCATGACCCGCTGGGACCAGCGC
>JBJHCI010000441.1:0-2043 GCA_050485925.1 Maricaulaceae bacterium | reverse complement strand
GGCGCTGGGTGCGCGCTATCTCTGGCCGGCCATGTTCTCCGATCTGGCGGAAGAATATGACCGCCGCTACGGCCTGAAATACGAGCATCTGGCCGCGATTTCGAAGATCAATTTCGACAATGCCAAGCGCAATCCCAACGCCCAGACGCGCAGTTGGCAGTTTGGTGAGGGCAGTTTCAGCCAGGACGATGCGGTCAACCCCGTGATCGAGGGCTGGATGCGCAAATCCGATTGCGGGCAGGTGACCGACGGGGCCGCCGTAATCGTGCTGGCTGGCGAGAAGGCGGCGCGAGAGTACGCTGGTGCGCGCGGGCTGGACCTTGCCGAAATCCCGCGCCTGAAGGGCTGGGGACACACCACTGCGCCACTGCTGATGGAAGAGAAGCTGAAACGCTCCAGGGCAGAGGGCGGCCATGCCCTGCCATGGACGCGCCGGGCCATCACCGATGCCTATAAACGCGCCGGGATTTCAGGCCCCGAGGCGCTGGACGGGGTCGAGACGCATGACTGCTTCTCCATCACCGAATACATGGCGATCGAGCATTTCGGCATCACCGCGCCCGGCGAGGGCTGGAAGGCGGTGGAAGACGGCTCAATCGCGTTTGATGGCAGGCTGCCTGTGAACCCGTCCGGCGGTCTGATCGGGCTCGGCCACCCTGTCGGCGCGACGGGTGTGCGCATGGCACTCGATTGCGCACGCCAGACCACCGGCAGGGCGGGCGACATGCAGGTGGAGGGCGCGAAAAACTTCGCGACCTTCAATGTCGGTGGCTCCGGCACGGCGAACGTGTCCTTCGTGATCGGGGTCTAGTCGGTCAGTGCGTCCTTCGAGACGCCGCTATCGCGCCTCCTCAGCATGAGGGAGGCCATCGCCAATCGATCCTCATCCTGAGGGCGAGCGAAGCGTCTCGAAGGACGAGGATCGAAATCACGTCAATGCAATCAGAGAAGCGCCACCCATGACCCACACTTACATCTATGACGCCGTCCGCTCCCCGCGCGCCAAGGCCAAGCCGGATGGTGCGCTGGCAGGGCTTGCTCCGCACGCCCTCACAACGGCGCTTATACGCGCGCTGGAGGGCCGCAACGGGGCCGGGGCGGTGTTGTCGGGTGCGGCGAGCCTCACACTGGGCTGTGTGGGGCAGATAGGGGCGCAAGGCGGGCATCTGGCGCTGGTCACCCGGCTCCATGCCGGACTGCCCGATGCGGTGCGCGCGCTGACGATCAATAATTACTGCGTCTCCGGCCTCACCGCCGTGGGCATGGCTGCCAGCGAAGCGGCGGCGCGCGGCGATGACCGGCTTCGCATTGCAGGCGGGGTGGAGATGATGAGCGCCGTGCCCTTCATGGGCGACAAGGCGCACTATTACACCGACCCGAAGACCGCCGCTGCCCTGCGCTATGTGCCCGTCGCCCTGTCGGCTGACCTGATGGCGACCATGGAGGGCTTTACCAAGGCCGATCTTGATGAGGTGACGGCCCGGTCTCACAACCGCGCTGCGGCGGCCTGGGATAAGGGCGGCCTCGCTGAAGTGATTGCAATTTCCGGCGAGGACGGCGCGGTTCTGATCGAGCGCGATGAGGCGGTGCGTGCGGGCATGAGCGCGGAGAAGCTCGCCGGGTTCGAGCCTGCGTTTGCCGAGATGGGCGCCGCCGGCTTTGATACGGTGATGCTGAAAGCCCGCCCGGAGCTGGAAGTGATCAACCACGTCCACTCCGTCGCCAATTGCCCGCCTGTCTGCGATGGTGCGGCGCTGGCAATCGTCGGCACGGAGGCGGCTGGCAAGGCTGCAGGGCTGAAGCCCAAGGCGCGTATCCGCGCGGCGGTTGAAGCCACCGCCGATCCGGTGCTCCAGCTCACCGCTGGCTTTGCCGCGATGGAGCAGATCCTCAAAGAGACCGGCCTCGCGCTTGTCGATTTCGACCGGATCGAGTTCATGGAGGCCTTCGCTGCCACGCCGGTAAAGTTTGAACGCGATTACAAGCCCGACATGGACAAGGTGAATCCCGAAGGCGGGCATCTGGCCATGGGCCATCCCATGG
>JBJHCI010000440.1:0-2048 GCA_050485925.1 Maricaulaceae bacterium | reverse complement strand
GGATAGAACTGGTCGATCGCCTCGGCCAGGAACATGCCCTTGTAGATGAGATCGCGCGTGGAGAGCGAGGCGATATAGAAGCCCGGCAGATTGTCTTCGCGTGCACGCTTTTCGATGCGCCGGCGGACGATATAGAGCTGGCGGTCGGAGATGAGCGCCTTGCGACCGCGCGGGTCGTCAAAAAGGATCTGTTCGATGGCAGGGCGGGTGGCGTTGGCCTTCTCACCGAGGCAGGACGGGTCCACCGGCGTCTGCCGCCAGCCATAAAGCCGAAACCCCGCGCGCAGGATTTCGGTCTCCACAATGGTGCGGGCGCGCTCCTGTGCGGCAAAGTCGGTGCGCGGCAGGAAGACCATGCCAACCGCCACCGGGCCATCGCCCGGGACATGGCCCGTGCGGGCCACCTGTTCCTTGAAAAAATCCTGCGGCACCCCAACACGGATGCCCGCCCCGTCGCCGGTCTTGCCGTCAGCATCAACCGCGCCGCGATGCCAGACGGCCTTGAGAGACTTGATCGCCAGATCCACCACCTCGCGCCGGGGCTGGCCGTCAATCGCCGCGATCAGGCCGACGCCGCACGCATCGCGTTCGCTTGTGGGGTCATAGCTGCCCGCATCAATCAGGCGCTGGCGGCCCTGCAGGTATTGCGTGATAACGCTCATTCGGCAGGCTCCATCTCGGGCGCTTGTTCCGCGGCAATGCGGGCCATCAGATCGGCGTGGATGGCGGCGGCGGCGTCCTGTCCGTCCTTTATGGCCCACACCACCAGAGATGCGCCGCGCACAATGTCTCCGCCCGCATAGACGCCGGGCAGGGAGGTGCGGCACCGCTCCGTAACGCGCACCGTGCCGCGCGGGGTCAGCACCGGTCCGCCGCCAGCGGTGAGGCCGTCCAGATCTTCGGGCTCATAGCCCAGCGCCGCGATCACCAGGTCAGCAGACATGTCACGTTCAGAGCCCGCGACAGCCATGGGGCGGCGGCGGCCAGAAGCGTCTGCGGTACCCAGCATCATACGCTGCACGCGCACGCCCGTAACCGTTTGCGCATCGCCCAGTACGGCAACCGGCGCGGAGAGCCATTCAAACACCACGCCTTCTTCCTCGGCATGGGCGACCTCGCGGGCCGAGCCCGGCATGTTCGCCCGGTCACGCCGGTAAAGGCAGGTGACGGCGCTGGCTCCCTGACGGATGGCCGTGCGCACACAGTCCATCGCCGTATCGCCGCCGCCAATGACGATGACGCGCTTGCTTTTTGCGTCAAGGCGGCCAGAGGCAAAGGCCTCGGGCATTTCGTCAAAGCCGCGCCGATTGGAGGCGGTGAGGTATTCCATGGCGGGCACGAGACCTGTGCTGCCGCCGCCGGGGCAAGTGAGCTGGTGGGCCTTGTAGGTGCCGATTGCGAGGAACACCGCGTCATGGCGCGCGCGCAAGCCTTCAAGACTCACATCGCGGCCGAGCTCGGTATTCAGCCTGAAAACCACGCCGCTCTTTTCAAGGCGCTGGGTGCGCCGGGTGACAACGGCCTTATCCAGCTTGAAGTTCGGAATGCCATAGACCAGCAGCCCGCCTGCCCGGTCATAGCGATCATAAATTGTCACCGAATGGCCTTGTCCGCGCAGGCGCTCGGCTGCCGCGAGGCCCGCCGGGCCAGCCCCCACAATGCCCACCGAGAAGCCGGTATCGTGTTTCGGGCGGATCGGCGTGATCCAGCCCTCTTTCCACGCGGTTTCGGTGATATGGGTTTCGACCGCACCGATAGTAACCGCGCCATGGCCGGACTGCTCGATCACGCACGACCCCTCGCACAGACGGTCCTGCGGGCAGATGCGGCCGCAAATCTCCGGCATGGTGGAGGTGGCGCTGGAGCGCTCCCACGCCTCCTGCATCCGCCCTTCCGCGGCCAGCATCAGCCAGTCGGGAATATCATTATGCAGCGGGCAGCCGGACTGACAGAAGGGCACGCCGCACTGGGAGCACCGCTCGGCCTGTTCGGCACCCGCCCTGGCGCTGAACGGAGCGTAAATCTCGTCAAAATCCTTGCGGCGCTCC
>JBJHCI010000439.1:0-2077 GCA_050485925.1 Maricaulaceae bacterium | reverse complement strand
GACCTATCGCGGGGAACGCGAGCAGCTGGCCAGGGAGCTGGCTCAGCGCGGCGCGCGGCTGGAAGAGGAAAGCGGGCTTGGCTGGGTGGCTCGGCCAAGAAGCTGATTGCCATGGCCACCAGCCAGCTTGCTCTCGACCTCTCTCTTAAACCTGACTACCGCGCGGAGAGCTTTGCGGTGAGCGAGGCGAATGCGTCAGCACTGGCGCTTGTCAATCGCTGGCCGCGCTGGCGTCATGGTCATTTGCTGCTGATCGGGCCTGCAGGCTCGGGCAAGACGCATCTGGCGCATATGTGGCGCGTGCGGACCGGCGCGCGCTTTCTGGAGGCCGAAAGCCTGTCGAAAGCCCTGCCGGGCGTGCAGCGTGGCGCGTCTGTGGTGGTGGAGGATGGCGATCGGGGCGTGGACGAGATGGGCCTGTTCCACCTGCTAAACCGGGCCGCGGGCGATTCCGGAATCAGCGTGCTGTTGACATCTCGACAGCCCGCGGGCGACTGGCCGGTGAGTGTGCCCGACCTGACCTCTCGCCTGGTGGCCGCCGAGACGGCGGTGCTGACGGAGCCGGACGATGCGCTTCTGCGTCAGGTGCTGGAAAAGCTGTTTCGTGACCGGCGCACGCCGCTCAGCCCAGGCGTGATCGACTTCATCCTCCTGCGCATGGAGCGGTCGGTCGACTTTGCCCGCGCACTGGTGGCGGGGCTCGATAATGCCGCACTGGCCGCCAAGGGGCCTGTTACGCGTACACTTGCACGCGAGATGCTGGCTGGATTATCCAGCGCTGATACCACCCTGGAGGATACAGAGACCCCGTCATGACCGAGATGAGCGATGGTGTGACGCGGGTGGCCGATACAGACGGCAATGGCGGCGGGGAAACCGCCAGCCTGATGACCGCGCCGGAACGCTTCCTGAACCGGGAGCTGTCCTGGCTGGAGTTCAACCGGCGTGTGCTGGAAGAAGCCGAGAACGCCGCGCATCCGATTCTGGAGCGCCTGCGCTTCCTGTCGATCTCCGCGAGCAATCTCGATGAGTTCTACATGGTGCGCGTGGCGGGCCTGCGCGCCCAGCTGCGCAACGGGCTGGACCGGCCCGGGCAGGATGGCCTGACCGTCACCGAGCAGCTCGAACGCATCAATGCGGCCGCCTCCCGGCTGATGAACGAGCAGCAGGCGCGCTGGCGCCAGATACGCACCATCATGCGCCGCGAAGGCGTGCAGCTGGTCACGCCTGAACGGCTGACGCGCGCGGAAAAGGCTTGGCTACGCGACGATTTTCTGGCCCATACCCTGCCGGTGATCACGCCTCTGGCCATTGATCCGGCCCATCCTTTCCCCTTCATCCCCAATCTGGGGTTTGCCCTGGTGCTGAAGCTGAAGCGCACGCGCGATGGCAAGGTAATGAACGCACTGCTGCCCCTGCCGGCTGGCGTGAAGCGGTTTGTGGAAATCCCCTGCAACCGCAAGGACCGCAAGGGCCGGCCCGTGCGCCGCTTCATCGCGCTGGAAGACGTGCTGATCGTCTTCATCGACGCACTCTTCCCCGGCTACGAGCTGATGGGCAAGGGCGCGTTCCGCATTGTGCGCGACAGCGATATCGAGATCGAGGAAGAGGCCGAGGATTTGGTGCGCGAGTTCGAAGCGCGCCTGAAACAGCGCCGCCGCGGCGTGCTGGTGCGGCTGAAGATCGAAGCCTCCATGCCCGAGGAGCTGCGCCGCTTCATCATCCAGCAGCTTCATGCCGAGAGCCGCGATATCGTGCTGGTCGATGGCATTGTCGGCCTTGCCCAGGTCTCCCAGCTCATCCCCGATGACCGGCCGGAGCTGAAATTCGAGCCCTACGAGCCGCGCTTTCCCGAGCGCATCAAGGATCATGGCGGGGACTGTTTCGCAGCGATCCGGGCCAAAGACCTGATCGTCCACCACCCCTATGAGAGCTTTGATGTGGTGGTGCAGTTTCTGCGTCAGGCTGCGAACGATCCCGATGTCGTCGCGATCAAGCAGACGCTTTACCGCACCTCGAAAAATTCGCCTATCGTGGCGGCCCTCATTGAGGCGGCAGAGGCGGGCAAGAACGTCAC
>JBJHCI010000438.1:0-2079 GCA_050485925.1 Maricaulaceae bacterium | reverse complement strand
GTGCTGCCGGGCCGCTGACTGGCGCTACGGCGCAATAGCCTGAGACGAACCTGCTGGCGATCACCAGGCTGGCCGGCCGGGCGCTATACTGCCCGCAGGGTCTCAAACACCGCGAAGTAGTCCGGGAATGTCTTTGCCACACAGTCCGGATTGCGAATGCTTACCGGTACGCCGCCGAGCGCAGCCAGCGAGAAGCACATGGCGATCCGGTGATCATCGTAGGTGTCGATCGTCGCCGGCGTCAGCACCGCGGGAGGCTGGATGACGATGTAGTCCTCGCCGGTTTCGACAGCGGCACCGAGTTTGCGCAGCTCCGTGGACATGGCAGTGAGGCGATCCGTTTCCTTGACGCGCCAGTTGTAGATGTTTCTGATCCGCGTGGTGCCGTCGGCAAACAGGGCCAGCACCGCCAGTGTCATAGCTGCGTCCGGCAGGTCATTCAGATCAAGGTCAACGCCGCGTAGCGTGCCGCGGCGAACCTCCACGTAGTCGGCACCGACGTCAACATGGGCGCCCATGGTGCGCAGAATGTCAATGAATGCCATGTCGCCCTGAATGCTGCCGGCCCCCAGACCTTCGACACGTACAGGCCCGGCAATTGCGCCGGCTGCGAGAAAATACGTGGCCGAGGACGCGTCACCCTCGACCAGGAAGTATCCCGGGGACCGGTACTTCTGCACTGGGACGTTGAAACGTTGGTAGTCCTGGTGGCTGACATCGACGCCGAACTTGTGCATCAGGTTCATCGTGATGTCGAGGTATGGCCGCGAGACCAGTCCGCCGGTCACCGCCACCGTCACCGGCCCGTCGGCCAGCGGCAGTGACATCATCAGCGAAGTCAGGAACTGGCTGCTGATGTTGCCGGCTATGGTCGCTTGGCTACCCTGCAGTCCTGTGCCGTGCACACGCAGGGGTGGGTAACCGTCGTCGCCGAGATAATCGATGTGTGCCCCGAGTTGCCGAAGTGCGTCCACCAGATGTCCGATCGGTCGCTCGCGCATGCGCGCATTACCAGACAGTGTGAAGGTGCCGCTGCCAAGGCACAGCGCTGCGGCCAACGGGCGATAGGCCGTCCCTGCCATGCCGAGATAGAGTTCTAGCGACCGCCCGTCGCTGACCAGAGGGCCGCCGCGACCCGTCACCTGTAGCTTTTCGCCGTCTGTCACGAGAGGCACGTCGAGCGCCTTCAGTGCGGCAACCATAAAGCGGGTGTCCTCGCTATCCAGTAGATTGCTGAGTTGCGTTGTACCCTCGGCCAATGCAGCCAGCAGCAGCGCCCGGTTGGAAATGCTTTTCGAGCCGGGCAGCCGCACGACGCCGGCGGCACGGACCATAGGGGTTAAATCTAGAGATTGCATGGCGTGAGATTAAACGCCAAAGGTGTGGTGTTGCGCCACCCCGGTGGCAGTCCACCACAACGTTTCGCCTCTGGCCGACAGGATGGGGTCGGTAGTATGGTAGCGTACATGTCAGAATCTGAAGTCGCACGTGAACTTGAGCGCTTCGTGGTCCGGTACCTCGAACGCTATCCGGAGCTATACGAACCGTACGACCCCGAGTGGCGCTCGCCTTGCGAGACCGGGCCGCCGGTGACGACGCTCGATGGTGCGGAAGTGGTGCCATGGCAGCCGGTCACCCGCCGCTTTGCGGACGATTTCGCCGGCCTGGAGCGGGCGCTGGAAACCGGGATCCATCCGGACATCAAGGCCTGGTACGGATCCTACTGGTCGGGAGATCTGGAGGCGACCGCACCGGATGGCCACGTCAGCCTGCTGTTCCTGTGGAATGCACAGGATGCCGAGCGGCTGGTTGAGAACCTGATCGGACACGCAATGGCAAAACAGCGTGCGAAGAGCGAGTTCTCAGTGTTCTTCGCCTGTACCGAGCCGGACTCGGAGCTGTTTCTCAGCGTGGAGAATCGAAGCGGCCAAGTCCTGCTGGAGAAGCCTGGTTATCCGCCGGTCCGCACGGTGGCCGAGTCGCTGGCTGAGTTTCTGCGCTTGCTGGAGCCAGCGCCGCCTGATCTGCATCCGGAGCGGCCGCCCAGCCGTTTTGGGTAGAGGCCCGGCCCTCGAGTGC
>JBJHCI010000437.1:0-2084 GCA_050485925.1 Maricaulaceae bacterium | reverse complement strand
GTTCGGGCGGGCGCTCCTGTCGATCATCAATGACATACTGGATATCTCTAAGATCGAAGCCGGGCTGATGGTGCTGGATCCTGAGCCGGTGGAGATCGCGGCGGTCTGTGAACAGGCACTGGCTGCTGTCACGGCCGCGGCGCAGGACAAGGGCCTGAAACTGGAGGTTGCCCTGTCGGACGCGACGCCAGGCACGGTGGTTTCCGACCGCCGCCGTTTGGGGCAGGTGCTTATCAACCTGCTCGGCAATGCCGTCAAATTCACGCAAGCAGGCTCGGTAAGCCTTAAGGTCGGCCCGATGGAGGGCGACCGGATACGCTTCGAGGTGGCCGATACCGGCCCTGGTATTGCGCCCGAGCAGGCAGGTATCATTTTCGACCGCTTCAGGCAGGTCGATGCGTCCTTCTCAAGAGCGCATGAAGGGGCCGGGCTTGGCCTTGCGCTGTGCAAGGAGTTCGCCACGCTGATGGGCGGTCAGATCAGCGTCGAGAGCAAGCCGGGCGAGGGTGCGCACTTTTTCCTGGATATCCCTGTCAGCCCGGCCAGGGAGGCCACAGAGGCGGCCGGCCAGCGCCCTCCGGAAGGGGAAATCACCTGGAAGCCGGGCTCACTTTCCATACTGATTGCTGAAGACAACGCCACCAATCGTGAGACGCTGGTGATGTTTCTTCAGGAGATGGGATTGGGCGAGCCGGTATGTGCCGGTGATGGCAGGCAGGCGGTCAAGGCAGCGCTATCGCGTGATTTTGATGCGGTAATCATGGATATTTCCATGCCGGTACTCTCTGGTCTGGATGCGATACGCGAGATTCGCGCCAGCAAGACAGAGCGTGCGGGCGTACCCATACTGGCGCTGACCGCCCACGCGTCCGCGCAGGACCGTGAACAATGTTTGCAAGCTGGCGCTAACGAATATCTTGCCAAACCGGTTGATCTGGACGCCCTGCGCGGCGCATTGTCGCGTCTGACACAAAAGCCGGAAAAGGCGGTGAACGCCTGAAGAAAGGGGGATTGCAGTGCCGGATAATGGGCCAGTTGCAGTTGCCATAATCGACGATGATCCGGTCGAAACGGATATCCTGTCCATTCTCATGAGCGAGGTATTCGAGGCGGTGGAGGTCGCTTCCTACCTGTCGGTAAGCGAGTTTCTGCGCGACGCCTCTGGCGCGCGTTTCAATCTGATCTTTCTGGATCGCCGCCTGCCGCCCTATTCCAGTTTTGACGAGACCTTGCCGCTGGTTGCACCGGTTGCCGGCGATGCGGCGATCATGCTCATCACAGCTCATACCTTTGAAAAGGTAGACCTTTCTCCCTACTCACGTGTCGCGGGCCCGTTTGCCAAGCTCGACCTGATGACACCGGAAGACCTTAAAGGGCTGATCGAGAAACATATGGAAGTTCCCAACTAGACTCTTGACGGGTCACGCGGCGCAGCACAGCCTTCTTGTTGTTGTCAGCAACGAGAAAGGAGGTGATCCGATGATCAGTGGAATGATTGGAGTGTCCGTATCAGGGGTGCTCGGTTTCCGGTCACCGGGGCAGCCTTCGGTGAGGGTCTCGAGTACCGAATAGCCTGAAACGGCTTCACATTCTGCGCGGGCCGCATGCCAGAACCGGTGACACCGGGAAAGGCAGCGGCCCGTTTCATGTCTGAAGGGCACATCAGGAAGGAATGTCCGGCATGGGGCCGCAATTCATCATTTCCGCTGAGGATGCCCGCGCGCTTGGCGGCGCGGCCTTCATTGATGGCACGTGGTTCATGCCGTCCAGCGGGCAGAGCGGGCTGGCGGCCTTCACCGCGCAGCACATTGCCGGTGCGGTCTTCTTCGATCTCGACGCTGTGGCCGATCTCACCAGCCCGTTGCCGCATATGGCTCCGGGCAGCGCGACGCTGTCACGCTGGATGGCCGCCAACGAACTCGAGCCTGGACGCACGCTCCTCGTCTATGGCCAGAACGGCAATTTCGCTGCCGCGCGTGTCTGGTGGACGCTGCGCCGGTTCGGTCTCTCGCCCCGGATTCTCGATGGCGGGATGGAGGCCTGGCAGGCTGCAGGCGGCAGGTTGGACTCCGGTCCGCCAGCGC
>JBJHCI010000436.1:863-2097 GCA_050485925.1 Maricaulaceae bacterium | reverse complement strand
CCGCTGGTCCCGGAAATGTTTGACGTGCTCTACGCGTACTCGGCCGTGCACAACGTGCCGGAGGGGCAAGGCTATCCGGCAACGCTCGTCACCACCGCCGATACCGATGACCGTGTGGTGCCCAGCCACTCGTTCAAGTACATCGCTGAGGTGCAGGCGCGCGAGACCGGCGATGCACCGACCCTGATCCGCATCGAGACGCGGGCCGGCCATGGCGCGGGCACGCCTGTTTCCATGCTGATCCAGGAAACGGCGGATAAATGGGCCTTCATCGCCTTCCACACCGGGCTGGATCTGGATCAGCCGCAAAACCGTCAGTAGGAACAGGCACTCATGTCTCTCTCCCGCCTGCAGGCGGCCCATGAGGCGCTGAACACGACAAGTGGCAAGCCGAGCGGCACGGCTGCCTGGTTTGCCGCCTATGCCCTGATGACGTCTTCGGGCGCGCTGGAAGATGCCGCTGCGGCTATGCAGCGCATCCAGGACGAGCTGAAGACCGCCCTTGGCGGCTGGCGGGCTCCGACGGGCGAGCTGTTGTGGATCTATGCAGCCGTGCTCGCCGGACAGGGCAAGACTGCATCCGGCTTCCTGAAAATCCGCGATGCGCTGCGCGACGGAGAGAAGGCCTCCCACACGCGCAAGCTCCATGAAGGCGGCAGCCGGGCCGCACTGGTGCTCTCCCTGGCAGATGCCAGCTCGGCTCAGGCCATGCGGCGCTTCTTCGCCATCAAGCAGGCCATATTGCCGCCCTGGTGGCGGGCAAATGCGGAAGTCACCGATCTTTTCGCCGCCTCGCACGCCGCGCGCGACGACAGCCCGCAGACCGTGACACGCGCCCGCGCAGCCGCCATGGCGGTATTTGAAGCCGAACGGGCCACGCGCGGGCTGAAGCGTGAAGGCGCGCGCCTCAGCGCCCTTTACCAGCAGCCCGCGCGCGATGTGCTCGGTCGCTATCTGGCGCTTCGCGAGACCGTGAAGGAATACCCGAAAATCCGCCATGCCGGCAGTCAGCACATCTGGCTGGAATGGGCAGCGCAGGGCCTCACCGCCGAAGACCTGCCGGTGATCGGTGCCAACATGGACGCGCTGGACAAGGTATCGCAGACCGGCTCGGCCCGCCTGCGCCTTGCCCAGCTTGTCTGGCTTGGCGAACGCGCCGACGGCTCCATGGGCGCCGTCTCGGCCATGTCGGCCCTGATCGCGGCACAGACCGCCGCCATCATCGCCATCACCG
>JBJHCI010000436.1:0-853 GCA_050485925.1 Maricaulaceae bacterium | reverse complement strand
CCACGACAACGGGGCGCTAGTCGGGTCCATCTTGCCGCCATCGCCCGTCAGTGGGAGAATAGGCGCATGAAACGCGATGAGCTTCTGACCCGCCTGCGGGAGTTGAAACCGTGGTTTGAGGACCACGGCATTATCCGCGTACGCGTTTTCGGTTCTCACGCCCGCGACGAGGCCGGGCCGGACAGCGATATCGACCTGCTAGTGGAGTTTGCGGAAGATGGCGCGCCGGACCTCTTCAGCTTCTCAGGCATTCGCCTTGAACTGGAGAAACGGCTGGGCCGCCCGGTCGACCTGATGACGCCGCGCGCCCTGTCACCGCGTATCGCACACCGCATTCAGAACTGTCTGGTCGATGCCTGAGCCGGGCCGGACACGGGACTGGAAAGTCCTAGTGGCCGACATGATTGAGCACGCCGGTTATGCCCGCTTTCATGTGAAAGACATGGACCGGGACACGTTCTGCGTCGACCTCAAGAGCGTTCATGCCGTCACGCGGTGTGTGGAGATTATCGGGGAAGCCGCCCGTCATGTTCCAGACGACGTACGCCAGCATGCTCCCGATATCCCTTGGGCGCAGATTGTCGGGACGCGCCATGTCCTCGCGCATCATTATGGACGTGTTGACCCGGTATTGCTCTGGAATCTGGTGACCGCGCGGCTGGAACCGCTTGAGCGGGAACTTCAGGCCCTGCTGGCCAGACACCTTTAAACGCCCTGTTCCAGCATCCGCTTGTAGGCTTCGCGGGCGTGGGCGCGTTTCAGCCAGTCCTTGATGGCGGGCGCGCTGTCCAGAAGGCCGGACTTTTCCATGCCATCAAGCTGGAAGCCCATCAGGCAGTCGGCAGCGGTGAAC
>JBJHCI010000435.1:0-2098 GCA_050485925.1 Maricaulaceae bacterium | reverse complement strand
TCACGAACCAGACCGGTCCGAGATCCCTGCCTGCAAGGCGAACATTTTCTGCCTCGATCATGTCGGTAGGCTGAAAAAGTCCGTCACCGCCTTCCAAATAGCGCCATTCGGGGTGAGCTGCCCGCCAGTGTGCGGCGAGGCTAGCAGAAATAAAGCTTGTCGCGCGCCAGAGCGGCGGGCCGTCTTCACCGGGCAGCACGTGACAGCCCTGCGCCCCGGTATCGAACAGGAGTTCCACCGTCTCCCCGGCAATCTCAACGCTCACGCGCGGGAAGTGCGGCCGTTCGTGTTCCGGCACGTCCGGATCCTCGCGGAAATGCAGGCCGAAGCCGGTCCAGCCGCCCGTCTGTGGGACGTCACCGCTATCGACGATGTAGAGCGTGCCGGCCTCATAGTCGAAATGCCAGGCCCGCGCCGCGTGCCACCGTGCGCCAAACATGCCGTCTGCCTCGCCCAGCGATAGGCCCACGGCGCCATCGCAGCCAGGAGGGGCCTGCCGGGGCATGACGCCAATACGGGTATCCTCTCCCAACACCGAGGTAAGATGACCTGGCGCAGCGCGGGCGTAGGAAACGGCGTTTTCACCAATTCCCGGCAGCCCTGCGCGCTCCGCGGAATCCGCATAGAGAAACATCCCGCCACCGGTATCGGTATAAACCCGAAGCGGCCCACCATCGGCGGTCCGGAGCGTGACAAAAATCAGATCGTTCTCGAAAGCGGCGTCCACCGCTTGCGGCGTGGCAGCCATGATAGCCGCGCTGATCAAACCCAGCATGCAGACTTCCCTCCCCTGGTCGCTAAACACAGGGTTATCGGGCCGAGCTTACAGCGAGATGGCCGGGACGTTACGTCCCGGTCATGCCGGCAGCGGTCAGCGGCGCCGGGTGCGCGGCTCGCCATTCTGCCAGTACGTGTTGCCGGTCTGCAGATCCTCGTACCAGTAGCGATCATTGTGCTGATCGTAATAGAGCTGCGAATGGCGCGGATTGTTGGGATTGTGCTGGCATCCGCCCTGCTGCTGGCAGGCAATGGCGGCACCGGCAATCGCACCACCGACCGCACCGATGGCCGCACCGGTGCGCGGATGGCCGCTACCGACCTGATTGCCGATAATCGCCCCGCCAGCAGCGCCGACAGCGGCCCCGGTCGCTCCGCCGCGCACGGCAGGCGTGGTGGCACAGGCCGCCGCCAAGAATGGCACGGTAACGGCGATAATGGCGAACTTGCGGATCATGAGGAGTCTCCTTCGCGAAGCACGGATTGATATTACCACACCCTAGTTACAACTCATGTCCGATTTGTGTTCCGCCAAAGCCATGAAAAAGCCCCGGCGGGTAAACCGCCGGGGCCTGCAGTTGGCTGATCCCAAGGGGAGAAGGATCGCTTAACCGCGGAACTGGCCATCCTGCCAGAAGGTCTGACCGGTACGCTGGTCGATATAATAGTACCGGCGCGCATGCTGGTCATAATAAAGCTGGGAATGGTTCGGGTTGGACTGGCTCCAGCGGCAACCGCCATCTTCACGGCAACCGGCATAGGCACCCACCGCGCCGCCAACTACAGCACCGATAATGGCACCCTGACGGGCATCACCACTACCTGTATTGTTGCCGATCACGGCACCGGCCAGCGCACCGGCCGCCGCACCGCCTGCCGCACCCTGCATCGTGTTATTGGTCGCACAACCCGCCACCAGCAGGGCCGGAGCGGCCAGGGAGATAATCATCAGCTTCCGCATGGGAGCCTCCATCCAAATCGGTACGGCGAGCCCTCGTGCCGCCGTTATCCGTGATTGAAACAGACCTTCGCTATACGCAAGATGAACAAAACGCGTTCCGTGAACATTATGGCGCGGCGGCCCTGACCCGCCGCAGGGTCAGGTTTATCCGACCGGGGCGCAGATGATCCGGCAGGAGGGTGGAGGTGCCGGGATATATCCGGTCCACACCGTGAAAGAAGCGTCGCGAAGCGCCGCCGAGCACGACCACATCGCCCGAGGACAGCACCATGGAGCGCGTCGGGCCGGAGCGTTGGGGCCCGCCAAGCCGGAAGCGTGCCCGGTCACCCAGACTGACCGAGATGACGGGCGCATCGAGCG
>JBJHCI010000434.1:0-2138 GCA_050485925.1 Maricaulaceae bacterium | reverse complement strand
CTTCCGGGGTGATCGATCCGAAATCGACCAGATGCTGCATGGTCAGCTTGTCTTTCTTGAACTTCCGGATGGTCAGGGTGGGGCCATCGAGCGCCAGCGGCGGCGCGATGACGTTCACCCGTGACCCGTCAGCAAGGCGCGCATCGCAGATCGGTGAGCTTTCATCCACGCGCCTGCCCACCTGGGAAACGATGCGTTGGCAGATATTCATCAGCTGGGCGTTATCGCGGAAACGGATACCGGTCTTCTGGACCCGGCCATTGACCTCGATGAACACATCACCCGCCCCGTTCACCATGATGTCGGCAATATCGTCTCGGGCCAGCAGCGGCTCCAGCGGGCCATAGCCCAGCACGTCGTTGCAGATGTCCTGCAGGAGCTGTTCCTGCTCGGCAATCGACATCGCTACGTTCTTGATCGAGATGATCTCGGTGACGATGTCGCGGATTTCCTCCGCCGCCGTGGCATTATCCAGGCGCGCAAGCTGGCCCAGATCAATCGTGTCGATCAGCGCGTTGAAGATCGTCGTCTTGATCGCGTAATACTCGGCCGAACGCTCCATACCCGCCGTTGAAGCGCGCTTTGGCTGGGCTTTGGCAAGCGTGGGCGCCGGTTTGCGTGTCGGCGCGGCGGCAGGCTCGCCGCTGCGCGAGGAGGGCGCGGGGCGGCTGGCGGCTGGTGCCGCCTGGGGACGCGGCGCGGGCGCAGCCTCACGCGGGGCGGGACGGGCAGCCGTCGTCACACCGGCCGGGGCGGTGCTGGTCTGCGGTCCTGTCGTGCGCTTGCCAAACATCGCTGTACCGCGCCCTAACCCTTCTTCCTGCCAAACAGGGATTTCAGGCCGGAACGCTGCTGGCGTGCCGCCGGAGCCGCGCTGCGTCCGGTCAGCTGGGCGGCTACATGGGCAAAGCCTTCAGCGGCCTTCGATCTGGAATCCACCTCGCCGATCATCCGCCCGTTATTGGCCGCCCCGCCAAACAGGGCCGGTTCAAACGGAAGCACCAGGGCCGGGCCGGTGCCCAGCGCATCGGAAAAATCCTTCAAGGGGATATCCGGCTTCTTCGGACAGCCGGCCATGTTGACGATGACGATAGGCGGTTCGTCATTGGGCCGGTTCTGGCGTACGAGGTCGAACAGGTTCTTGGCGTTCCGTAGGCAGGCAAGGTCAGGTGTGACTGTCACCACCACCTTATCGGCGGACAGGATGGTCCGGCGGATCCACGGGTTCCAGGCATGGGGCAGGTCCAGCACCACGACGGGGGCCTGACGGCGCACCTTGTCCAGCACGATCTCGAAGGCTTCGGAGGAGAAGTCCCAGTCGCTTTCAAGCGTCGCCGGAGCGGAAAACAGGCTCAGCCGCTCCCCGCATTTCACCAGCAGCCGGTCCAGCAGGGCGTCGTCCAGCCGTTCGGGATCGGCGAGCGCCTGACTGATCGTTTGGGCTGGGTCCTGATTGAAGTCCAGCCCGGCCGTACCAAAGCTCAGATCGAGATCGACCAGCACCGTGTCGGCGTGCTGCAATTCGCCAACGGACCAGGCGATATTATGCGCGATGGTGGATGAACCCACCCCGCCCTTCGCCCCGATAAAGGCGATGGAGCGCCCGGCAAACGGCGCTTCGGGATCGAGAAACAGGCCCGACACGGTCCGGATAAGGTGCAAAGGCGTCATGGGCGGGACGAGATATTCGCTCACGCCCCGGCGCATCAGCTCGCGATAGAGCGTGATATCGTTCGCCGCGCCGATAATGATCAGCTTGGTGTCGCCATCACACACGGCGGCCAGCTCTTCAAGCTGGGCGAAGAGTTGCGCCCCGCGCATGCCGGTCTCGACGATCAGCAGGTTGGGGGTGGAGGCATCGTGATAGCGCTCGATCGCGCTGGCCAGCCCGCCCAGTTCCACCGTGACGTGAGCGCGTGCGAGTCTGCGGTCCGCGCCGGCATTATGGATCAGCGCGCCGGTTTCCGGACGCTCGCAATAGGCGTGGATGGTGATCCGCGGCACGGGCTGGATCACTTCGTCGGAATCGCTGTCCACCTCGCCATAGAGCCCTGAAGACACCGCGCCTACCGCCCCGCCCCGCACGCTCTCGGCCCGGTCGGGAGCAGCAACCGGCGCAGGCCCATGATCATCAAGAA
>JBJHCI010000433.1:0-2144 GCA_050485925.1 Maricaulaceae bacterium | reverse complement strand
GGCTTTTTGTGTGTCGAGAGGGAGGGGCGCTTAGCGGATGCGTTCCACGCGTATGGTGCGGGCGATTTCGTTCAGGCGCATCTGATAACCACCAAGGCGGGCTTCCCAGATGTCAACGCTATTGCCCTGGACGTGGCGTTCATTGAGGCGCTGGCGGTCTCCGGCAATCTGGCGCCACACTTGGCCGTTATCGAGGGTGACCTCAAGGCGCTCGAACGGCACCGTGCTCACATTGGCGATGCGCGCCGTCATGCGTTCGGCCGAGGCCTCGGTCGTCGCGCGGGTGGCGGTCCGGGCGGCCACTTGGGACGCGCCAAAACGCTCCGCGGCGGCGTCCTGTGAACTCACCTGGCGGCGACCATCCTCGCTGTCGCGGTCTTCGCCGCCGGAGAACGGGTTCAAACTGCCCAGAGCGCTGCCGACACGCCCGGCCATGCTCTGACGTTCCTGCGTGGCCGTCTGTGCAGGCTCGCGCGGCGTGGCGGGTGCAGGCTGGGTTGCGGTGGGGGCATCGGATGGCGCACCGGCCTGCCGACGCAACGCTTCTTCGAGGCAGGCAATGCGCGTCTCGGCGTCGGGTGCGCGCTGGCAGGCGGTAATCGGGTCTTCTTGGGCGAAAGCAACGGGCGAGCAGGCGATCATGATCGCCAGGCTGCAGGCTGCGCCACTGGCGCGGAGCGGTTTCATGACTAAATATATCCCCGATGGCTGGTTGTTATCCTGTGACGGGACGATAGCCCGCCACGCACGTGATGAGAAGTTGGCCCCGCGCTGGAGTTGGGGGGTTTTCACAGCGACCGCCGGAGGCTACAAAGCGCGGCTCAAAGGACTGGCGCTCTGCAGCGGGGCGTGCTACGCGCGCGCTCCCGTTATGGTATGGCGGTCTTTCGATAGGGGTGTAGCTCAGCTGGTAGAGCGGCGGTCTCCAAAACCGCAGGTCGGGGGTTCGAGCCCCTCCGCCCCTGCCAGTTGCAGGTTGTGCGCGATTACCCCGCGCACCCGATTGAGAGTTTGAAAGAGGCTATGGCAAGACCAGGCAAAACCCGTCAACCGGCCCGGACCGGCGCCGCAGGGCAGGGCAGTGGCAACTCCACTGCCGGGTCCGCTGCGCCCGCGCGTAAGAAGCCGTTCAATCCCTTCCGTTTCATGGGCGAGGTTCGTCAGGAGGGCCGCAAGGTGACCTGGACGGGCCGGCGCGAGACGATCATTTCGTCCATTTTCGTGCTGGTGGTGTCGATCATCGCGGCTGTGTTCTTCTTTGCGGTCGATTCGGTGATCGGCTTTATCGTCAATTTCCTGCTGGGCCTCGGAGCGTAATCATCATGGCGGCCAAGTGGTATATTGTTCATGCCTACTCGAACTTCGAGAAGAAGGTTGCCGAGGCAATCCGCTCCGAAGCCGCGCAGAAGGGCCTGAGCGAGCAGTTCGAGGAGATCGTGGTTCCGACCGAGGAAGTCACCGAGATCCGCAAAGGCCGCAAGGTCAATGCCGAACGTAAATACTTTCCCGGCTATGTGCTGGTGAAGATGAATCTGAGCGATGAGGCTTACCACCTTGTCAAGAATACGCCCAAGGTCACCGGCTTCCTGGGCTCGGCCAACAAACCGATGCCCGTACCAGAAGCCGAAGTGATGCGGATCATGGGCAAGATGGAAGAGGATGCGGAAAATCCGCGCCCGACCGTGTCTTACGAGATCGGTGAGACGGTGCGCGTAACCGACGGCCACTTCTCCAGCTTCAACGGCATCGTTGAAGAGGTCGATGAAGGTCGCTCGGTGCTGAAAGTGGCGATCAATATTTTCGGCCGGGCTACCCCGGTCGAGCTGGAATACAGCCAGGTGGAAAAAGCCTCCTGACTGTAGACATGGTGCGGGAGGGTTCGGGAAAGTCCATTCCGGGTCCGTTCACCGCGCCACCCGTTTCCTTCAAGGCCAGTCCGGCCTTTTGGGGTGTGTTCAATCGGGAAGCCCGGTGCTTCCGAAGAGAGTGACAGGGATATGGCCAAGAAGATTTCCGGCTACATCAAGCTGCAGGTTCCCGCCGGCGCAGCTAACCCCTCGCCGCCCATCGGGCCGGCGCTGGGCCAGCGCGGCGTGAATATCATGGAGTTCTGCAAGGCGTTCAACGCCAAGACCCAGGAGATG
>JBJHCI010000432.1:0-2147 GCA_050485925.1 Maricaulaceae bacterium | reverse complement strand
ACCCGGGCGAGTTCTACATCCTCGCCTCGCGCGAAGCGGTGGAAATCCCGCTGGATGAGGCGGCTGAAATGGCCCCCATCGCCCCGGAGATCGGCGAATTCCGCGCCCATTATGCAGGCTTCTTCGACCCTGGCTTTGGCGTCGGCGCACCCGCCCGCGCGGTACTCGAGGTCAGGGGACGCGACGTGCCCTTCATTCTGGAACACGGCCAGTCCGTGGCCCGTCTGGTACATGAACCGATGGCAGGCGCGGTGAGCGCAGCCTATGGCCGCAACGGCTCCAACTATCAGGGGCAGGGCCTCAAACTCGGCAAGCATTTTTCTGCTTAGGCCGAACAGCTCGCGCCGCCGAGCACGCAGAACTGCGCGCAGAAGCGGTGGTTCAGCGTGACCGGTGCGAAGCTCTCCGCCAGCGTTGCCCCCATCTCGAACGCGCTGTCATAGGGGATAAGCGTGCAGGAAACGACCACCGGGCCGACCGCGCCCCTGCGCCGTATCACCATGCGGCTGGTCGCGCACATCACCTCTGACGGGCTCTTGTGCAAAATATCCCAGCAGGCGGTAGTGATTTCCGGAGGCTCGCCTTGCGGGTCCATTTCCGGGAAGATGACCATCTGCGCCGGATCTGCGGCATTGACCGGCCAGCCCCGCTCGGCGATCAGGTCTGCAAATCCTGCCCGAGCTGTCTCCATGTCCTCACCGGTCAGGCTGCGCCCGGCCAGCGCGATGGCAAATCCGTTGGACGCCAGCCAGTCCAGCCCGTCTGCCGTCGCAGCAAACCCGCCCGCGCCACGCTCTGCGTCATGGGCCTTGGCCGTGTAGTGGTCGAGACTCACCCTCAGCGTCATCTGGCCGGAAAACCGGCTGTTCAGTGCCAGCAGGCCTTCCTGCACCCGCGGCCGCATCATGGGCCGCATGGCATTGGTCAGGATCAGGACGCGATGGCCGCGCGCCAGAGCCATCCCGGCCAGGGTGAGCATGTCGGGGTTTAGGAATGGCTCCCCGCCGGTAAACCCGATCTCGATCCGTCCCAGGCCCAACGCATCAATCTCATCAAGATAGGGCTGCAAATCGTCGGGGGTCAGATAGGCAAGGCGGTCATTCTCCGGCGAGCTTTCGATATAGCAGTGCGCGCACGTGATATTGCACAGCGTGCCCGTCATCACCCAAAGCGTCTGGAGAGCGCTGAAAGCCACGCTGGCGCGTGTCTCCCCCTTCGCCGTGACGTGCGGGTGGGTAAAAGGCGCGGGCAGGGTGTCGATCAGGGTCTTGGCCATCGCCCCTTATACGGCACATAGCGGCCCCGCGGATCAAGGGGCTGGAGCGGGTGAAGGGAATCGAACCCTCGTCGTAAGCTTGGGAAGCTTCTGCTCTACCATTGAGCTACACCCGCTAAAGGCGCTGCGCGCCGCACTGATGTACGGCGGCAGCACATTTCACGCAAGCACGTTGGCTAGTTCGGAAATTCGAGCCCCAGCGCGTCATGCAGGGCGCGGTTCAGCGAGGTATTGCCCAGATAGATACGGTTCTCTGCCGGCACACCCCAGGCTGCCACGCCGTCATCGCGTCTTGTGGCCTTCGCGGCCACGCGTTCCGCGCCGGCTCCGTGCGCCCAGACCGGCACCAGCTCATTGGTATGATTATCAGTATGCCAGATTGTCATGCCCGCCCCGTCGCTGATCATCAAAATCACATTGCGCGCTTCCTGCGCCTAGGCCGCTGACGCAAGGCCAAGGACGGCAAAACTGATCGCGATGATGCGGAAAAGCCGGGTCATCATTATTCCTTCAAGCGGTAACTGCTAATGGCAGGGAGGTAACAGACCCCGATGACAGGGCCATGAAACCGGGCTGGCGGCGCGGCCAGGGTGCGCCTAAGTGTGCTAGCACACGCCACGCTGAATTGAAGGACTCCCCATGGCCGAAGCCCTGTCCGCCGCACCCCAAGGCGAAACCCTGCAACAGGCCTATGAGCGCGTGCGCGCGGAGATCGCTGCGATTGTCGCCGGCGAGACCAGCGAGACGGCCCGCTTTGCAACGGCAGCCTGCGTGCTGGCGCAGAATTTCACGCCGCGCTTTTTCTGGACCGGCTTCTATGTCGTCGACCCGCAAAAGCCCGAAGAGCTGGTGGTCGGGCCCTATCAGGGCA
>JBJHCI010000431.1:0-2149 GCA_050485925.1 Maricaulaceae bacterium | reverse complement strand
CCTCCAGCATCTCGATATCGAACTGCACGCGCTGGGCGAGGCGCTGGGCTTCCAGGAGCTTGCCATTGGCCTCCATCCATTCCAGCCGCTCGGCGAGCTCCGCCTTGATGTGGCCAATGGCCTGATTGAGCGTCGGGCGCGGGGTGACATAGTGGGAGTTGGCGTAGACGCGCACCTTTTCCAGCGCCGCCACCGCCTTGCCGGTCAGGGTGTCGAACTCGGAAATGCTCTCGATCTCGTCGCCGAAGAAGCTGATCCGCCAGGCCCGCGCGTCATAGTGGGCGGGAAAGATCTCCAGCACATCACCGCGCACCCGGAACGTGCCGCGCGTGAAGGCGGCATCATTGCGCGTGTATTGCAGGCTCGTGAGCTGGCGCATGATCTCGCGCGGATCGGTGATGTCGCCCACCTTCAGATCGAACACCATGGCGGTGTAGGTCTCCACCGAGCCGATGCCGTAAATGCACGAAACCGACGCCACGATGATCACGTCATCGCGCTCCAGGATCGCCCGCGTGGCGGCGTGGCGCATCCGGTCGATGGCCTCGTTTATCGAGGATTCCTTCTCGATATAGGTGTCGGTGCGCGGCACATAGGCTTCCGGCTGGTAGTAGTCATAATAGGAGACGAAATACTCGACAGCGTTATTGGGGAAGAAGCTCTTGAACTCCCCGTAAAGCTGCGCGGCGAGCGTCTTGTTGGGGGCGAGGATCAGGGCCGGGCGCTGCGTCGCCTCGATGATCTTGGCCATGGTGAAGGTCTTGCCCGAACCGGTGACGCCCAGCAGCACCTGATCGCGCTCGTTCGCTTTAAGGCCCTCCACCAGTTCGGCAATGGCGGCGGGCTGGTCGCCGGTGGGCTGAAACTCGCTGACCACCTCGAATGTGCGCCCGCCCTCGGACTTGTCGGGCCTGTCGGGGCGGTGCGGCGTCCAGTTGGCGGGCAAAGAGAGCGCGTCATGGATGCCGGCGGGCACCGCGTCGTGCAGGAATTCGGCCTGGCCCATATCGGACACCCCGCCAGGGCTGACGGCCTCTTCGGGCGGGGCATAGGCGGTATCGTCGGCGGTCAGTTTCGGCATGAGAACAGATATGCAACATCGCGCGGCTGAAAGCGAGACCGTTCCTGCACCGCGCGCGCAAGCATTGGTTAACGGTGCGTGTGCACACTGGCGCACGAGTATCTGGAATCCATCGGGCGAGCCATGTCAGGCAGTTTTGAACGCGTGCGGGTCCTTATCGTGGAGGACAATGCGCACATGTCGACCATTCTGCGCAAAGTGCTGCAGGGTTTCGGCGTGCGCAATGTGTTCGAGGCACGCGACGCGGCGGATGCGTTCGAGCTGATGCGCTCCTCCAATCCGGACGTGGCGCTGGTCGATTATGCGCTGGGCGATGTGGACGGGCTGGAATTCACGAGGCTGGTGCGCACGGCCTCTGACAGCCCAAACAAATACCTGCCCATCATCATGGTCACCGGCCATACCGACCGCTCGCGCATCATGGAAGCGATCAATGCGGGCGTGAACGAGTATCTGGCCAAGCCGGTGCGCCCGGTCGATCTCTATAACCGCATGGTTGCGCTGATCGAGCGGCCGCGGCGCTTCATCAAGTCAGGCAATTATTTCGGACCGGATCGGCGCCGCCGCACCGATCCGCGCTATGCCGGCCCTTTCCGCCGCGCGACGGACAAGGAAAACCAGAACCCCGAGGACGAAGTCAGCTTCGGCTAGCTTTCAGCGCTCAGCACGCTTCGCCGGACAGGGGCCCCGTGCTATGGCGGCAGCATGTCCCGCGCATCCCTGCCCCCGCGTCCCACCGATATCGACCGTCACGCCCGCCATATCCTGCTGAAGGAGATAGGTGGGCCCGGACAGGCGCGTCTGGGCGCTGCGCGCGTGGTGTTGATCGGCGCGGGTGGGCTGGGCTGCCCCGCCGCACTCTATCTCGCCGCTGCGGGGATTGGCGCGCTCCGGCTTGTCGATCCTGATACGGTCAGCCTAGATAATCTGCAGCGCCAGATCCTGTTCCGTACAGACGATGTGGGCCGGCCCAAGGTGGAAGCCGCGCGTGACGCACTCGCCGCGCTCGATCCGGACATCCGGATCGAGCCGGTGGCAGGCCGGGCTGATCCTGACACGCTCCCCTCC
>JBJHCI010000430.1:0-2161 GCA_050485925.1 Maricaulaceae bacterium | reverse complement strand
TGCAGGTGGCGGTGCCGTCCAACCCTTATGACGCCAAGGGCATGTTGATCGCGGCGAGCGAAGGCGATGACCCGGTCATCTTCTTCGAGCCCAAGCGCATCTATAACGGCCCATTCGATGGCGTTCCGGACGCTCCGCTTTCCAGCTGGGCCAAGCATCCCAAGGGCGAAGTGCCCGAAGGCCATTATCGCGTGGAGCTGGGCAAGGCCGAAATCGTGCGCGAGGGCGAGGCCTGTACGGTCGTCACCTATGGCACGCTGGTCCATGTCGCCGTGAACGCAGCCGAGAAGGCGGGTATCGACGCCGAGGTGATCGATCTGAAAACGCTCGCGCCCTATGATATCGAGACCATTGTGGCCTCGGTGAACAAGACCGGTCGGGTGGTGGTGGCCCATGAGGCGCCGCGCACCTCCGGCTTCGGGGCGGAGCTGGCAGCCCAGATCCAGGAAGAGTGCTTCTACGCGCTCGAAGCGCCGGTCTTCCGCCTGACAGGCTGGGACACCCCCTATCCCCACGCCCATGAATGGGCCTATTTCCCCGGACAGGCGCGCTTCATCCGCGCGCTGCAGACGGTCACGGAGGCACGCTGAATATGAGCGAATACAAGTACAAGCTCCCCGATGTCGGCGAAGGCGTGGTCGAGGCCGAGATCGTTGAATGGCACATCAAGGAAGGTGACAGCGTCACCGAGGACCAGCACATCCTCGACGTGATGACCGACAAGGCGACGGTTGAAATTCCCTGCGCGGTCAATGGCGTGGTGAAGAAAATCGTCGGCGCGCCGGGCGATGTGCTCCCGGTGGGCACCGAAATCCTCGTCATCGAGATTGATGGGACCCCACCCACCGAGGAAGAGGCTCCCGCGCCAGAGGTGAAGGAAGAGGCGAAGGACACTTCTCCTCCCCCGCCTGCGGGGGAGGAGGATGGCGCGAAGCGCCAGACGGAGGGGGGGAATACCCCTTCACCGGAAACGCCCCCCGCCGTCAGCAAAGCTGACACCTCCCCCGTGAACGGGGGAGGACAACGCGATCCCAAGTTCCCCGCCCGCGCGTCCGGAACACGGCCTCTGGCGAGCCCCGCCGTGCGCAAGCGCGCGCTGGAGGCCGATATTGATCTCATCGCCGTGCCGGGCACCGGCCCTGCCGGGCGCATCACTCATGCTGACATGGATGATTTCATCGCCGCTGGCGGGCGTCTGGCTTCGAAAGCAGGCGGCAGCGCTTCCGGTCCGTCGCGAGCCCCGCGCAAGGGTGTGAAGGAGGAGAAAGTCATCGGCCTGCGCCGCAAGATCGCGCAGAACATGGCCGCTGCCAAGCGCACCATCCCGCACATCACCTATGTGGACGAGATTGACCTGACGGCGCTGGAAGATCTGCGCGCGCACCTGAATGCAACCCGCAAGGACGGCCAGCCGAAGCTGACGATTATCCCCTTCCTCGTCGCCGCGATGACGAAGGCCCTGCCGGACTTCCCGCAGGCCAACGCCCATTTCGACACTGAAGGATCGGTGCTGACGAAGTTTGAGGGCGTCCATTGCGGTATAGCCACGGCGACGCCCAACGGCCTGATGGTGCCGGTGATCCGCCATGCTGAGGCGCTCGATCTGTGGCAGATAGCTGATGAGGTGAAGCGCCTGGCCGATGCCTGCCGCGATGGCAAGGCCACCAAGGAAGAGCTTTCCGGCTCCACCATCACCATCACCTCTCTAGGCGCGATTGGCGGGCTTGTTTCCACGCCGGTCATCAACCTGCCCGAGACGGCGATTATCGGCGTCAACAAGATGCAGGTATTGCCGCGCTATGATGAGGGCGGACGGCTGGTGCCGAGGAAGATCATGAACCTCTCCTCCAGCTTCGATCACCGGATCGTGGACGGCTATGAGGCCGCGCTGCTGGTTCAGGCCATCAAAGGCTATCTGGAAAACCCGGCAACGCTGTTCATGTGAGCCAATGGCCGTGCTCGACGGCGGAGCGCGGTCTATGCTCGCCCGATGAGCCAGACGATTCGCATTCTTGGCATTGATCCGGGCCTTGCCGCCACGGGCTGGGGCGTGATCGACCAGACCGGCACGCGCCTGTCTCTGGTGGCCCATGGCGTCATCAAGGCGCCAGCCAAAGCGCCCTTGCCCGAACGTCTCGAAGCGATCTTTGCCGCTGTTGAG
>JBJHCI010000429.1:0-2169 GCA_050485925.1 Maricaulaceae bacterium | reverse complement strand
GTAATTCGTACTTGTTGGTGGAGTTTTTTGACATGTCGTTTCACGAGAAAACCAATCTGGCCATGCTGGTCATCCTGTCGATCGTGTTCGGAGGGTATTTCTATACTGTGGCCGGGCATCTCCTCTCCGATGCCCCGCCGCCCGCGCTGGATGCGGTGTGGGGCAGCCTCCTTCGCATGGTGCTGTTGCTGATCGCGCTGATGGTGGCGTTTCACGTCACCGCGACGGTGTTTGCGCCGAAGGATTCCGAGCAGCCTGACGAGCGTGACCGCTCCATCGAGATCAGGGCCGAGGCGCGTTCGGGCGTTGTGCTTGGCATCGGGATCGTCTGGGCGCTGGTCCTCATGTTTGCCGGCATCGAGCCTTACTGGACCGCCCATGCGCTGATGTTCACGCTGGTGGCAAGCGAGATTGCCAAGAGCGTGATGCGGGCCATCGCCTACCGGGTCGGCTGACCCTATGGGCAAGGGCCGCACCCGCATTGCCAACACGATCCGCGAGCAGCGCTTTCACGCGGGCGAGATGACGCAGCAGCAGCTCGCCGATGCAGTGGGCGTCACCCGCCAGACCGTGATTGCCATGGAGCAGGGCCGCTATTCGCCTTCGCTTGAGGTGGCTTTCCGTGTTGCGCGTGTTTTCGGCAAGCCTCTTGAAGAGGTATTTACTTACGAGGATCAGGCGTGAGTCTTTCTAGTTCCGCAACGCATCCGCGTTGCGATGTTCCGCGAAAAGTCGCGGGCGGCCTTTGGCCTTGCGGACGACGGAACGCCGTCCGAGAGCGCGACCGCGCGCCCGCAGCTTTAGCGAGGAGCGACGCAAGGATGTGCGGAGCATCAGTATCTTATTGGCTCGCCCAGACGATGCGGGCCATCCACACAATGTCGGCAAGATCGAGCACGCGGGTCTCGTACTCGGCATTGAGCGAGATCAGCTCAGCGGTGCGTGCCGTGGTGCGGCCCAGCTCCTTGGCCATCACCTCGCCGGTACGCAGTTTCGCTACCACGCGGTCACCCCGGCGTGGCTGGGCGTGGGGGGCGACCACGATCCGGTCACCAGGCCGGTAGACCGGGAGCATGGATTCCCCTGAGATTTCCAGTGCATAGCAGGCTTCATCATCAAGACCGGGGAAGATTACTTCCTCCCAGCCGGATCCCACCGGGAAGCCCGCATCGTCAAAGAAGCCTTCATTACCGGCCTGAGCAAGACCAATGAGCGGCACCGAGCGGCCGGGCGCGCTGTCGGTGGCAAGGGCGGCAAACTCGCCAAAGCTCACCTTTACGGCAGCCAGCGCCTTGGCCAGGCTCTCGGTGGAAGGCCAGCGCGGCTTTTCATCTCCGCCGGACACACGTTTTGAAGGGTTGAAAGTGGTGGGGTCGAGGCCGGCTATGCGGGCAAGGCCGGACGGGGACATCCCGGCGCGCTGGGCGAGCCGGTCAATACCGCGCCAGACCTGGGCATGGGTGAGCATGATGCGCCTCTGTCTTCCTGTAACAAGGAAAATATTCCTTGGCCAAGGAGAAATGTCAAGTCGTTCCGCGCGGGCTTGCCGGAGCACGCCCCGCGGGCTAGAGCCCGGTCCCATGAACACGCAACGCGACGACCTGATCTTTCGTTTTGCCGATCCGGCTGCTCTTGGTGCCGCTGCGCTGACGGGCGTGTATGAGGGCGCGGCGCACGACCATGCCGATGGCTTTATCCATTGCTCTGCCCGCCACCAGATTGAAGGCACGCTGGCCGCCCACTATGCCGATGTGGATCGTATCGCGCTGGCGGTGATTGATGTGGCTGCGCTGGGCGATACGCTGAAATGGGAAACATCGCGCGGCGGGGAGGATTTTCCCCATATCTACGGGCCGTTGCCGTTTGCGGCGATTAAATCTGTGCATATTCTGAAGCGTGATGAAGCCGGCGGCTGGCGCCTGCCGGAGGAGCTGTAAACGCCATGGCCCTTGCCGACTTGGGCGCGAAGGCCCTCACCCTCCTGCCTGCGGAGGCCGCGCACAAGGCGAGTCTTGCCGCGCTCAAGGCCGGTCTGGGCCCAAAACTCGGCCAAAAGGCCGATCCCGTGCTGGCCACCTCGGTTGCGGGGATCGAGCTTGCCCATCCGGTGGTCGATGATGGCGAGCAGGTCCGCGAGCCTGTATGGAACCGGTGTGTCCGCCGTATAGC
>JBJHCI010000428.1:0-2178 GCA_050485925.1 Maricaulaceae bacterium | reverse complement strand
GACGTCACCCAGCCTGCTGCGATATCGACATTTTCGTCGGCCAGCGCGTCGATCACGTCCTGCATGGACAGGCCGTAGGAGGCGAGCCGGTCCTGATCTATCAGCACCTCCATCTCGCGCACCTGACCGCCTGCCGCTTCCACGCCGGACACGCCGCCAATGGCCAGAAGCTGGGGCGCGAGGCGGCGCTCCACCCATTCATTCACCTCCACCTGCGAGCGGGTGGGCGAGCTGAAACCCGCCGTCCAGACCGGGGCCTGGGACGGGTCACGCTTGTAGATGCGCGGCGGCTCGATTCCCGGCGGCAGCTGGGTACGCGCCAGCTCCAGATAGCGCGAGGCGTCCTGCAAGGCGATATCGAGATTGGTGCCGTAATCGAAATGCAAATTGACGTTCGTGCGGCCTTCAGAGGCGCGGCTGTCAATGCGGATGAGGTTCTCGGTCGCGGCGAGATTGCTCTCCAGAACCCGCGTGATCTGCTGCTCCATCACTTCGGGAGCGGCACCCGGATAGTTCACCGTGACGGTGATCTGCGGGTATTCGATGCGCGGCAGGAGGTCGACCGGCAGCCGGCTGACAAAGAACAGGCCCAGCACCAGCACAACAGACGCAATGGCCAGCGTGCCGACCGGCCTGCGGATGGCGTGATGGACGATGCCGCCGCGTTGGGAAGGTTCAGCCATCGGCTAGCCCCTCCATCCAACAATCCGTACACGCTGGCCGTCGGTAAGCTCAGACGGATTGGTGGCCAGCACGACCTCGCCCTCTTCCAGCCCGGATACGATCTCGACCCAGTCGCCGCGTGCGACGCCGCGCTCCACCACGCGGTATTCGAGCCGGTCACCGGCGATCACGAACAGATAGTCTTCGCTACCCTCGCGCTCGAGTGCGGTCACCGGTGCGGCGATTACATCAGGGCGCGGGTCTATCGCCATACGGACACGGCCAAGAAAGCCGGGGCGCACACCGCGCTCCGCCGAGCCTTCCGGCAGGGCGATCTCGACAGTGACAAGACGTGTATCGGCTTCCGCTGTCGGGAAGATGCGCCTTATGGTGCCCTCCACACTATTGCCCGGCATGGCATCAAGCAGGATGGGCGCGGACTGTCCGGGCTCCAGATGGACCACATCCAGCTCCGAGATGCCGATGCGCATGACCAGAAGGTCCATGGCGGTGAGGTCAAACAACGGGTCCTGCGCCTGCACGCCTTCACCGGGCTCGACATGGCGCGCCGTCACGACCGCGTTCATCGGCGCGCGCACCTCGCCAAACGCGATGCGGGTGGACCAGACCGCCGCATCGCGCTCGGCCACCTGAAGCTCAAGCCGGGCCGCCTCGTAGTCAGCGGTGGCCATGGTCCCGCGCTCGCGCAGCTGCGAGGCACGTTCATAGGCACGGCGAGCCTGTTCCCGCTGGGCTTCGATGCGGGCGAGTTCAGCGCGCTGCTCGCTCATATCGATACGCGCCAGAAGCGCTCCGGCCTCGACACGGTCTCCCGCCTCGACAAGCACTTCGTCGATAATCCCGGCCGTGCGGCTCGCCAGGCGCGAGCGCGAATAGGGTTCAACGACCGCCGAGGTGGAGAGCTGGCGTGACAGATCGCGCCGGATGATCTCCGAGGCGGCGACAGGCTGGCGATATTCGCCCTGTCCGGCGGCAGAGCCGTTTTCAGGAGCGTCGCTGGCCCCGCACGCGCCAAGCAGCAGCGCCGCATACATGGCAAGGCAGAATGTCCGGGCGGTCCTGATCATCAGCGCTCCGTAAGCGGGAATGGCCTTGTCATGGGTAGCGCGCGGGTCAGCAAGCTACGCGAATAGCGCCCTACAAGCGGGCACAGGCTCTATACTGTCGTTCTTGAGACCTCAGATTCAAGGTTTTGCGGCCGCTCATAACGCAAGCGTTATGTAGGAAAGGGCCCCCAAGGAGCGTGACGCCGGCACCTTTCACCCCTCGGCAAGTACCGCTAAAGCTGACAACTGAAACCCACACGCAGGCGGCTCGCACATGTTGTATTTCATTCGTGCCAATGCGCGCTGGCTCGGCGCAGGGGTGATACTCACCTTTCTCTCCTCTTTCGGGCAGACCTTCTTCATCGGATTGTCGGGCAATGCGCTGCGCGAAGCGTTCGGCCTCACCGAAGGCGGGTTCGGCCTGCTCTATATGGCTGCCACGCTGGCC
>JBJHCI010000427.1:0-2180 GCA_050485925.1 Maricaulaceae bacterium | reverse complement strand
CACCATCTGCTGGACAATGGGGATCAGGATGATGAGGCCGGGACCTGCGGTGCCGGTATAGCGCCCTAGCGTGAAGACCACACCGCGCTCATACTCGCGCAGAATCTTGATGGCGGAGGACAAAAGCGCAAACAGGACCGCAGCAAGGCCCAGCAGAAAGCCGATATTCATACCTAGGTCGACCAATGTCTTCTTCCTTTCCAGCTTTCACGCCAGCCCCGTCTGCCGGGTCAGCGCCGGTTGGATGATTTCACACGTACGGTAAGCCCGTCCACCGCCGTAACCTTCACACTGTCGCCGGGGGCCAGCTCATCGGTGGAGACGGCGTGCCAGCGTTCGCCTTCCACGAGTACATGGCCCGCCCCGTTCGCCCAGCTCAGCACACGTGCGCTGGCTCCGACTATGCCTTCGCGGCCCGTGACGACCCGGCGGGCCTGAGCGGCGAGGCCATAGCTGCCCGCCAGCAATACAGACCCTCCCAGGATCACGCACACACCCAGCACAAACGGCCAGTCAATGCGCAGGCCCTCAACATCGGTGTCCACCAGCATCAGCGCGCCAATGCCGAATGCGATCACGCCGCCCAGCGCCAGAAGTCCGTAGGACGCAATATAGATTTCCGCGATCAGCAGGCCCAGCCCCAGCACGATCAGCGCCGCGCCGGCATAGTTCAGCGGCAGCGTATTGAGCGCATAAAGGCCGACAATGATGCAGATGAGGCCCGCCACGAAGGTGATCGGCTCCAGTCCGTTATAGAAGCTCACCAGAAGCCCGATAAAGCCTAGATTGAGCAGGAGGAAGGCGATATTCGGGTCGGTGATCACCGAAAGGATCTGCCGGGGCAGGCTCATTTCCACCATTTCGATCGTTGCGCCCTCCAGCGCTAAAACGATCTCGCGCCCGTCACCCATGAGGACGGCACGGCCCTCTGCGCCCGCGATCACATCGTCGACCGTTGCGGCCACGAACTCCGCGACATTCTCCGCGACCGCCTCGCTATAAGTGAGGCTTACGCCTTCGCGTACAGCCCGCTCGGCCCAGTCTGCATTGCGCCCGCGCAGCTCGGCCAACGCGCGGATATAGGCCACCGAATCGTTGACCATCTTGTTGCGCATGGCCTCGTCATTGCCCGGCGCCTGCCTTGTGGCCGGCTCTGTGCGCTGGCGCGCGGCCTCCTCGACAGGGTTGGCGGCCTCGCCATTTCCTGCCTCTTCGCCGTTTTCATCCTCTTCGCCGGGTGTCCGGGGCGGGCTGCCCGGTGCGCCGCCCATTGTGACGGGCGTGGCTGCACCGATAGTGGTACCCGGCGCCATCGCGGCGAGGTGAGAGGCATAGACGATATAGGCCCCGGCGCTGGTCGCACGAGCGCCCGATGGTGCGACATGCACGATTACCGGCACGGACGAGCCGAGAATGGCGTTATTGATCTCGCGCATCGCATCGACCAGCCCGCCGGGCGTATCCATCTGGATGATCACCGCATCGGCTTCTCGTTGGGCATCGCGGATGACGCTGGCGATATGAGCGCTGCGGGCCGGTCCTATCGCGCCGGACAGCTCTGTGACGCGCACCACAGGCCCGCCGGGGCGCACCTCCTGCGCAACGGCGCCGGTCAGCAGCAAAAGTGCGCCCAGCACGATCAGCGCCAGCGGCAAAACCCTTGCGGGCGAGGCATTGAGAAAAGCAGAAACGCGCATGGGGAGGGTCCGTCTGCCCAGTTCAGAGTCAAACTTAACCCGGAAACGCGAAAAGCCCAATGCGGCGAGGGGCGCGGTGGTTATTTTATGCCGGAATGCGCGACGACGGCCTTTCCTGCGTGGCAGAGCCATGCCGTGCACCGTGCAGGCACTGACAAAACCCGCCGGAACCACTCGATACGTCTGGCATTCGCCGCTAGGCAGAGAGCGTCAGCGGTATGAGGGAGAGCAGCGATGATTGCCTATATCACGGTCGGAGCCGACGACATCGCGGCCGCAGAAGCCTTCTATTCGGCATTCCTGCCGGACCTCGGCTACACGCTCGAAGTGTCCTCTGCCGGGCTCAGCTATACGATCCCCGGCATGGATAGCCAGCCACACCCGCCAGCCGATTTCTACGTGAAGCGGCCCTTTGATGGAGAGGCCGCGTCAACAGGCAATGGCCAGATGGTGGCTTTCCGCGCGCAAACCCAGGCCCAGGTG
>JBJHCI010000426.1:0-2195 GCA_050485925.1 Maricaulaceae bacterium | reverse complement strand
CCCGAAACGTGTCTATGGCGGACAGGGCCGCGCGCCCGGCTCGCGCATGGGCAATATGGCCGGATACCGCGAAGCTTGGCAGCGTGCGGTGGAATACCGCCGCAGCTGGAACCGGTACTGGGATGCGGGTGACGCCAGCGCCGTGCCGCCGACGCGCAATCTGGAGCTCGACACGCTGATGGGCGTGCTGGAGGGCGAAATCCTCATCCAGATGCACTGCTACCGCGCGGACGAGATGGCACTGGTGCTCGATATGGCGCGCGAGTTCGACTATCGCGTCACCACCTTCCACCACGCGGTCGAGGCCTACAAGATCGGCGATCTGCTGGCGGAAGACGATGTGTGCGCCGCCGTCTGGGCCGACTGGGGCGGGTTCAAGATGGAAGCTTATGATTCCATCAACGAGAACCTCGCCCTCGTTCACGCTGCCGGGGCGTGCGCCATGATCCACTCCGATCACCCGCTGGGCATTCAGCGGCTCAATCAGGAGGTCGCCAAGGCGCTGGGTGCGGGCCGACGACTGGGCATTGAGGTGTCAGACGGCGAGGCCATGGCCTGGCTTACCTCCAACCCCGCGCGCGGGCTCGGCATTTTCGACGAGACCGGGTCTCTGGAAGCGGGCAAGCGGGCCGATGTCGTGCTCTGGTCGGCTCACCCCTTCTCCACCTACGCGCTCGCGGACCATGTCTATATCGACGGCGCGCTGATGTTTGACCGTGAAGATCCCGAGCGCCGGACGGTGCGCGACTTCATGCTCGGCCAGCCCGGCGAAGGAGTGCTGTAAATGATCAGATCAGTCATATGCGCGGCTTTCATCGGCGCTATCGGCCTCGGGGCAGCCTCCGCCCAGACCTTGGCCGTTACCAATGGCCGCCTGGTCACCAATACCGATGCCGGGATTATCGAGAACGGCACCGTCCTCATCCGCGATGGCGTGATCGAGGCGGCAGGTCCGAACGTGTCCATCCCGTCAGGCGTCGAGGTGATCAATGCCAATGGCGGCTGGATTACGCCCGGCCTTTTCCACCCGCACACCCAGCTCGGTCTCATTGAAGTGGCGCTTGAAAGCTCCACCTCGGACGCCGCCGCGTCCGGTGCGAGCTTTACCGCCGCTATTGACGTGGCCGATGCGTACAATCCGGCCGGCGGACATATTGCGGACTCGCGCCGGCACGGCATCACGCGTTATGGCGTCTTCCCCTCTACGGGGCGCGGCATCATTGCCGGACGCGGCGCGCTGGCCAGCAGCACGGGCGCGCCGGACGCGCTCTTTGCCACGCGAACCTTCCTCTATGTCGACATGTCGCAATCGGGCGCCTCGACCGCCGGGGGGTCACGCAATGCAGCCTGGGCATACTTGCGCGCCGCATTCGAGGATGCGCGCTTTTATCCCGGCCGCTTCATGGCCCACCATGAGGGCGATGCGATCAACCGGTTTGACGCGGCGGCTCTGGTGCCCGCCGTACGCGGGGAAATCCCCATCTTCATGCAGGTGGAGCGTGCCTCCGACATACGCCGCGCCATCCGGTTCTCGCGGGATCATCCGGCCGCCCGCTTCGTCTTCGTGGGTGCGGCTGAAAGCTGGATGGTGGCCGACGAACTGGCCGAAGCCGGTATCCCGGTCATCATTGACCCCTTGCGCAATCTGCCGGCCAGTTTCGACGTTTTGGCGGCGCGCCTTGATGCCCCTGCCCGGCTGCATGCCGCTGGCGTGCAGACCGCTTACACCACAATCAGCGCAGACCTTTATTTCAACCCGCGCCTGATTACCCAGCATGCCGGGAACGCGGTGGCGCACGGGGCGAGCTGGGAGGATGCCTTCCGCTCCATCACCCTTTCGGCTGCCGAAATCCACGGCGTAGGCGACCGCTACGGGGCGCTCGCATCCGGATATGCCGGTGACGTGGTGGTCTGGGACGGCGATCCGCTGGAAGTGCTGAACGCGCCTGTCGCGGTGGTGATAGATGGCGTCAGCCAGTCCATCATCTCACGCCAGTCCCGCCTCGCAGAGCGCTATGCCGAGCGGGTACCCGACGGCCAGTACGGCTATCGGCACTAGGGAGATATCGCTGCCGCAGGTATGGGCGTTAAGCCACACTGCGGCAGCGATACATCACGTCTGCGCTAGGATGCGTTGACTCAAAGGCGTGCAAGCATATTGTGCGCCGCGCAAGCAGGGAGCGATCCGCGCACCC
>JBJHCI010000425.1:0-2217 GCA_050485925.1 Maricaulaceae bacterium | reverse complement strand
GAGCGTGGACAGCCTTATCGCCCGCCTTGCCGCCGAGGCCGCCTGAGCCGGGCGCTGGTATGGTCATTCGTCACACACAAACCCTGCGCCGGGCGGCTGAACAGGCTGCCGCGCCCTTCCCTGCCCCTTTGGCCGAGGCCGAGCGGGTAGCCGCCAGCGTAGCGCTCGGCACGCACGGGCGGCGGCATTCAGGCCATGGCGAGACCTTCTGGGAGTACCGCCGCCACCGCACCGAGGATGGCGCGCAGGCCGTCGACTGGCGACGCTCGGCGCGCGGCCAGCATCTCTTCGTGCGCGAAACCGAGTGGGAAGCGGCCAATGCCGTCTATCTCTGGCGCGATGGTTCGCCCGGCATGGCGCTCGCCAGCAAGGGACAGCCCCTTAAAAAAGACCGCGCCGCGGTGTGCCTGATGGCGATTGCGGCGCTCCTCTCGCGTGGCGGGGAGCGCATCACCGCGCTGGGCGAAACGGGCCGCCCACGCACGGGCAGGGCCGGCCTCGAGATAACGGCGCGCGCAATCGCGGAGGGCCCGGGAGAGGCACGCGCGGTGGAAAGTGCGGACATTGCCCGCCATGCCCGCATCGTGCTCGCCAGTGATTTTCTTGATCCGCCGGAGACCTGGACCGCGCGCCTAGCCCGCCTCAATGCTGCAGGTGCAGGCGGGATATTGCTGCGCATCATCGACCCCGCGGAAGAAGACTTTCCCTTTGCCGGACGTACGCGCTTTACCGCGCCGGACAATGCCGCACGCCTACTCTTCGGACGCGCCGAAGACGCGCGCGACGCCTATCGCACAGTCTGGACCGAGCATGGCGCGGCCCTAGCGCAGATGGCGCGTCAGGCGGGCTGGACACTTCTCACACACCGCACTGACCGCCCTGCCGGTCCCGCCGTGATGGCACTGCATCAGGCGCTTGCTCCAAGAGCGATGGAGCAGGCGCGGTGATCAGCCTTGGTCCTATCGGTTTTGCAGCTCCGCTCGCGCTCATCGCGCTGATTGCGCTGCCTCTTTTGTGGCTGTTGTTGCGCGCCACCCCGCCTGCCCCGCGCCATGTCGTCTTTGCCCCCCTGCGCCTGCTCCAGCGCCTCGCCCAGACGCCGCAGACGCCGCAGAGCGCGCCCTGGTGGCTGATCATGCTGCGCCTTCTCATGGCCACCATCGTGGTGATCGCGCTCGCCCAGCCGGTCTGGCGACCCGATGATGGCGCGCCCTCTGACCTGCCGGTGCTGGTGGTGGTCGATAATGGCTGGCAGGCCGCACAAGGCTGGCCACGCACGCTGGCGCAGGCTCGAGCCTATCTAGAGAGCGCGAACGCACAAGGGCGCCGCGCGGCGCTGGCCCTGACCGCCAGCGAGAGCGAGATCGTGTTCGAGAACGCCAGCGCGGCCCTTGCCCGGCTGGACGGGGTACGCCCGCAAAGCCGGGGCCCGGACAGGGCATATCTGGCGTCCCGCCTTGAAGAGGTACTGTCGGCCGGTAGCGCGCCGGACCGCTTTGACAGCTGGTGGCTGAGCGATGGTGTGGCGGGCGACGGAGACAACGCACTGGCCCGGCTGATCTCCCAGCGCGGGCGGCTGGTTGTCAGCCTGCCCGGCGGGAACGATGGCGCACTGGGCTTGAGGCCCGTCAGCGCGGCGGCAGACGGTTTTGAAGCGGAGATCATCCGCTCTGGCACCAGCGGTACGCGCGACATCACCGTCTCTGCTGTGGGGCAGGACGGGCAGGTGATCGCGCGTGCACCGGCCCGCTTCGAGGATGGACGATCAACTGCCCGCGCCGAGGCGCGCCTGCCGCTGGACTTGCGCAACCGGCTGGCCAGCGTGCGGCTGGAAGGCATCAACTCAGCAGGCACGGTGCAGCTGCTCGATGATAGCTGGCAGCGCCCGCGTATCGCGCTCATTGAGCCCGAAGGCGGGGAGAACCGCCAGCCGCTCCTCTCCGATCTGCACTATGCGAACCAGGCGCTCGCGCCCTATGCGGAGATTGTGCGCGGCCCGCTGGAAACCGTGCTGGAGGAGGAACCCTCCGGCCTCGTCATGGTGGATGCGGCGCGCAATGAAGATCCGTCCGTGCTGGAGTTTGTCGAACGCGGCGGGCTGCTGATCCGTTTTGCCGGTCCCCGGCTTGCCGCGCGCGCCGATACGCTGTTGCCGGTGCGCCTGCGTCAGGGCGGGCGGCTACTCGGGGGGGCGCTGAACTGGGAAGAGCCCCAGAC
>JBJHCI010000424.1:0-2221 GCA_050485925.1 Maricaulaceae bacterium | reverse complement strand
CGCTCTTCTATCAGCTTTTCCATCACCGCGCGCGGATCATCGGTCTGCAGAAGGGGTCGCGTATCGCGCTTGCCGACCCGTTCCATGAGGATGTCGATATCGGCGTGAAGCCAGACAGAGACGGCTTTCTCGGCGATCAAGGCGCGGGTTTCGTCGTTGATGAACGCCCCGCCGCCCAGCGCGATCACCGCTCTGATTTGGTCTTCCATGAGTCGGGCAATGACCTTGCGTTCGCCATCACGGAAGGCCGCCTCGCCGAAATCGGCAAATATGTCAGCAACCGAGCGCCCTGCGGCAGCCTCCACCTCGTGATCGGAATCGCGAAAGGGCCAACCCAGCCGTTCGGCAAGGCGGCGGCCTACGGTTGTCTTGCCCGCCCCCATGAGGCCGGCTAGGACGACGGGGCGGTCGAGTTGTCTGGCAATGCGCGCTCTGTCCATGATCCGTCCTAGCCTATAAGCCTGTGCGCGTGCACGAGCAATTCCCGGATGATATGTCTTAAAAATCGCCACATTGTACGCGATAGTGCGTCGATAGGTCTTTACCATCAGGAGGGGCGCTTTCATGCGCGGACTGCTCATCGGACTGGGTGCCGGCATTCTGGGTGTCGGTGTGATCTTTGCAGGCCTGCTGTTCCTGGCGGACGGCATGGCTCCTGAGCCGGAGGAAATCCGGGTCGAGGTCACCCATGCGCTGGACAGCTAGTCTCGCTCTGGCCGGAGTTCTGGCATTGGGCGCTGCGGCGTTCGCCCAGCAGCCTTCAGGCCCCATACAGGCCGAGGAACTGGGTGCGGTCGATCCTTTCCAGATCGGGTCGCGCAATGTGATGCCGGCCAATATCTGGGCGTCGAGCGACGCCGATGCCCTGCGCGCCATTCTAATGGAGCTTCCTGGCAGCGACGGCCCGGGCTGGCAGCAGCCCGCAGCAGCACGACTTGCCGAACGGGCCCTGCTGGCGTCGGGCAACCCGCCGCGTGGCGGGCGTGATGATTTTGCGCTTGCCGCCCTGCGGGCCGATCGGGCTCTGGCCGCCAGCCGGGCCGAGCAGGTGTTCGAACTGCTGGAACGCACCCCGCGTGTCAACGAATCTGCGGCATTGTCGCGCCTGCATGCCGAGACCGCCTTCGCACTGGGCGAAACCGATTCGGCCTGCCGGACTGCTGATAGCCTGCTGCGCGGGCGTGACGAGCCTTACTGGCTGCGGGCGCGCGCCTTGTGCCTGGCGTTGGCTGGCAATTCCGCGGCAGCCGATCTGACGGCTGATCTCGCCCGCGCGGCCGAGCCCTCACCAACATTCGACGCGCTTTACGATGCCTACTCGCTTGGGCGGGACCTGCCTGCCAATGCGGCGCCGGCATCCGGAATCGAGCTCGCCCTGGCAGCCCTGATCGCGCCGGAGACGCGCATCCAGCCGGCCGGTAATGCTCCACTCTGGCTGAAGCGCGCGGCGGACCGCACCGGCCCGCCCATCGAACTGCCCGAAATGCTCGATGACGCGCTGGAAGCGGCCATGAACATGGAAGGGGCGGACAGGGCCGCTGCGCTGGCAGCCATTGCCCAGCAGGATATTGACCGGTTGATCGCGGCAGAGGCCTTGGCTGCGCGTTTTGACGACGCGGTGAGCGAGGGCCGGTTTGCCGAAGTGGCCCGGGCCTATGCCATCGAGATCGAAACCATTCCGATCAACGTCCAGACCCTGGCGCATGGTCCACGCTTTGCGCTGGCACTTGCACTGGACGGCGATGTCGAGCGCGCCTTCCGCTGGCGAGAGGCTTTGCTCGATGGCCCGCCCGTTGACCGACCCGAGCCAGTGATGAATGGCTTTGCGCAATTAGGACCGGCACCGCTGGCGCCTCCACCCGGATATAACGGTTTTGACGAACCCGCTGAGCCTTGGGATCCGCCCGCGCCCGGCGTGATTGTAGCCGTCGACATGGCGATTGCGATTGCAGCGGACGATATCGGCTCCGGCCCGTTCGGCGCCATTCTGGCTGCCCGTGCGGAAAACGCGACGCCGGCCCGCATGGCCCAGCTTGCCGGCCTTGCCGCGCTGGGAGCCGCGGTGCCGGAAGAGGTACGCGTTCACTTGTTGACGGCGGAACCGCGTGAGGATGCCACGCCGGAAGTCGATCTGGCGGCGATGGCCGCGCTCTCGCTGGTGAACCGCTCGCGCGGCGAGGCGCTGTTGCAGGCCGCCGCTATCGTGGAAGCGGGCAATGGC
>JBJHCI010000423.1:0-2229 GCA_050485925.1 Maricaulaceae bacterium | reverse complement strand
CCCTTCCAGCGCGCCAAGGCGCTGCAGGTCGGTCCGCAAATGGTCGACATGCTCTCCCGCGCTCATCGCGGCGGGGTCCGCGTGGCCTTCGGCACCGATTCCGGGGTCAGCGCGCATGGCGACAATGCCCGCGAGTTCGAGCTGATGGTGCAGGCCGGGATGAGCCCGGCCGAGGCCCTGATTGCCGCCACGGTCAATGCGGCGGAACATCTGCAGCTGGAGAACGAAATCGGCCGCATCGCGCCCGGCTTTCACGCCGACATCATCGCAGTGAGCGGCAATCCGCTGGAAAATATCTCCGAACTCCGCGATGTGGACTTTGTCATGGCCGCGGGCGTGATACACAAGGCTCCATGAGCGATACACATTCCCAACTCGACGCCCAGTTCTCCGGCACCAAATCCGTCGCGGACGCCCTGCGTTTTGACCAAAAGGCGCTGGAGAACTGGATGACCGCCCATGTGGACGGCTATGCCGGTCCGCTGGAAATCAGCCAGTTCCGGGGCGGCCAGTCCAACCCCACCTACAAGCTGGTTACCCCTGCCCGCCAGTATGTGCTGCGGCGCAAGCCGCCGGGCGTATTGCTGCCCTCTGCCCACGCGGTGGAGCGCGAATATCGGGTTATGAAGGCGCTGGGCGAGCAGGGCTTCCCCGCGCCGCTCATGTTCGGGCTTTGCGAAGACGCCGACGTGATCGGCACGGCCTTCTACGTGATGGAATTCGTCGAGGGGCGCATCTTCTGGGATGCCTATCTGCCTGGCATGGAGCCGTCAGAACGCCGCGCGATCTATGACGCGTCCAACGCCGCGCTGGCCCAGCTTCACTCGGTCGATCTGGAAAAGGCGGGCCTTACCGATTACGGCAAGCCCGGAAACTATTTCGAACGCCAGATCGGGCGCTGGACCAAGCAGTACAAGGCGGCTGAAACCCGCGCCATCCCGGCGATGGACCGGCTGATCGAGTGGCTGCCCGTCAATGCGCCCGAGCAGGAGCGCACCAGCGTCGTCCATGGCGACTACCGCCTCGACAACATGATCTTCCACCCGACAGAGCCGCGCGTCATCGCGGTGCTGGACTGGGAGCTCTCGACGCTGGGCGATCCGCTGGCCGACTTCACCTACCAGCTCATGCAATGGCGCACGCCGAAGGACATACGCTCCGGCTTCCTGGGCGTGGACCTGAAAGCGCTCGGCATCCCGACGGAAGAAGAATATGTCGCGGCCTATTGCGAACGCACCGGGCGCAGCGGCATCCCAAAGCTCGATTTCTACATTGCCTACAACATCTTCCGCCTGGCGGGCATCGCGCAGGGCGTCTATGCGCGCGCGCTGAAGGGCAATGCGTCCAACGAGCGGGCCAAGGAACTTGGGGCGCTGGTCGAGCCGATGGCCGAATACGCCTGGACGATTGCGGAGAAGGCTTGAGAGGTTTGGGTTCCGGCTAGCGGTTTCTCCCCCGTGAACAGGGGAGAAAAACAGTGCCCCCTACCCCAGCGTCGCGCGCAGCATCCAGGCCATCTTCTCGTGCGCGGTGACACGCGGAGCAACCACATCCGCCGTCGCTTCATCGCCATGTGTGTTGGCCAGCTCCAGCGCGGCACGCGCGGTGCGCACCACCGTCTCATGGCCGGCCAGAAGATTGGCGACCATGTCGTCAGCCTTCGGGGTCTTGTCGTCAGGCCGGATCGAGGCCGATCTGGTGATCTCGTCGTACGAGATCGGGGCCATCACGCCGAGCGCACGGATACGTTCGGCAATCTCGTCGGTCGCCGCCCACATCTCGGTGTAATGCGTCTCGAACATGGCGTGGAGGTCGTGAAAGCGCGGCCCCGTCACGTTCCAGTGATAGGCGTGGGTCTTGAAGTAGAGCGCGTAGGTGTCAGCCAGCAGCCGCGTCACGGCCTCGGCCATTTCCTCACGCTGCGCCTGGCTCATTCCCATATTGATCTGCATGGATCACTCCTTGAAAGCGGCAGTGGCGCGCCAAGGAAGCGCGCCTGTCTATTACCCCAACTTATATGGGGACTGCCGGTTCCAATCCAACTGGAATGCAAAACCAGAGCGATAGACCAAGCCTATAGCTATCTGGCCGCCTTGCAGAACTCCGCTATACGCTCGCCGGCCTTTTTCAGGGCTTCGTCAGAGGTCGCATAGGAGATGCGGAAGGCAGGCGCATAGCCGAAGGCACTGCCGGGAACAGCGGCTACATAGGCCTCTTCCAGCGGGGCGT
>JBJHCI010000422.1:1547-2244 GCA_050485925.1 Maricaulaceae bacterium | reverse complement strand
CTTTTATGCACCATCACACCCCCGGTCTGCGGGAACGTCTTCATCGCCGCCGGGATCGCGCGGACACCCTGGCTGCCGGTTGCGGGCAATGCGATGCGGTTGGGCGTCGGGCTCTTCATCGTGCCGCTCGGCTTCATCGCCAACCCGGCCCTGCTGGAACTTGCCGCAACACCGTTTGAGGCACTCGCCGCGATGGCCAAGATCGGCCTCGGCCTGTGGCTCATCAGCTTTGCCGTCATCGGTGCGCAGAAGGTGCTGACTTGGGAGCTGCTTCGATTGCCGGCTCTGCCTCTCGGCCTGGCGGTCATCTTTCTGCTCTGACGCAAGCTGTTCGGTTCGGGTCCGTCTCGCGATGGAGAATCGGCACAGAACCGCCGGTGCGGCGCCCCGGATACGCAGATGGAGGGTCCCGACGGTTCTTCAAACGCAAATCGGTACCTATATTCGATCGATGAGCGAAACTGGAACACAGCTTCTGAACAGCCCGTTGGCACGCGAGGCGACACGGAAATCCTATACGCTACGCGAAGTGCTGCGCGCCGAAACCGCGGATCTGCACGCCGACCTGGATCGCCACATCGGCCAGATCGACACCGCGGCGGATTACGCGCGCTATCTGGCGGGTTCCCACACCTTCCGGGCCGCCATCGAACGGCCGCTTGGCGCAGCCCTGCGCCGTGCCGGCATATCCTGGAGC
>JBJHCI010000422.1:0-1537 GCA_050485925.1 Maricaulaceae bacterium | reverse complement strand
GGCCTGGGGAGCGGCCTATGTTGTCGAGGGCTCTGCTCTCGGCGGCCGGGTGATCGCGAAACGCGCCGCTCGGATCGGTTTCACACCGGAATTCGGCGCGCGCCACCTGTCTATGAAGCACGGCACTGCCGGTCGCTGGAAGGAATTTCTGAGCCGGTTCGAAGCCTCCGGCTTGTCCGTCGCGGACGCGGCGCAAGCGGCCCGCGGGGTCTTCAAGCTTGCGATGCGTTCGCATGGGATGTCGCCGCACGGCTGGTCCGACGGCTGACTCGCGTCGCTGTTCTCCCACTCGCCGAAAGTTGAAGTCCGGACCCTCGTCGCATCCGCCGGGAACTGGACCGTGGGTACGCGACGCACTACAAACAGCATCGAATTCCGTTGGCAGCGTTTCAGAAAGTGATGACCCGATCAAGTTCTATGATGCCCTCGTCCTGCGCGGACGAACCGATTCATGTTCCCGGGGCGATCCAGCCGCATGGTCATCTGTTGATCGCGGACCCGGACAGCCTTACCATTGTGGGGGCGGCCGGGCCAGATGACGGCCTGTCGCGCGATCTGTTGGCGCAGCCGCTGGGAAAGATCCTGGACGGCGCCTTCTCGGGCTTCGATCCCGCGCGTCTGGGTCCGGGGCCGCAGGTGCTCGAACCGTTCACAGCCCAAGGCCGGACCAACGACGCCATCGCCTTTTGCAGCGGCGCACATGTCGTGATCGAGGTATTGCCCCAGTGGGACGGCACGAAGCTGGACGCGGCCTTTCTCGCACAGCTCGAAGCCTTCGGGAACGAGTTCGATCAACCGTCCTCGCTCGACGTGGTGTTTCAGAAGGCAGCGCGGCAGTTTCGGGACCTCACCGGCTTCGATCGGGTGATGATCTATCGGTTCGAGCCCGGCCACTCAGGTATCGTCGTCGGCGAAAGCCGGGACCAGACGATGTCTAGTTTCATGAACCACCATTTTCCCGCCACCGATATCCCTGCCCAGGCCCGCGCGCTTTACGTCCGCAACCGCGTCCGTGTCATTGCGGATGTCAGGGCGCGGCCTTCCCCGATCACCGGCATCGTTCCAGGGATCGAGGGGATTGACCTGAGCGACTCGATCCTGCGCAGCGTGTCACCGATACATCTGCAGTATCTGCGCAACATGCAGGTCGGGGCCTCGGCCTCGATGTCGATCGTCAAGGACGGGGAACTCTGGGGGCTGGTCGCCTGCCATCACTCCGTTCCTCTCAATCTGTCGCTGACGACGCGGCTTGCGTGTCAGACTCTGGCCGACAGTCTGGCACGGCAGATCAAGCTGCGCGAAGAAACCGAACGGCTGGCCGCGCGCGTGCAGATGAGGGCGCGAGAAGATGCGCTGGTGTCGCGGCTGGGTACCGGGGCCGGTTTGGCAGGTTTGTTGACCCCACTGGGTCCGGACGTTGCCAGGCTCGTTCATGCCGATGCCTTCGCCGCTATCCAGGGTGATGAACTGTTCACCGTTGGCCGCTGCCCCGAACCGGAGGCCCTGCGCGCGCTGGCCGAGTATCTGGGCCCAATGG
>JBJHCI010000421.1:0-2247 GCA_050485925.1 Maricaulaceae bacterium | reverse complement strand
CGGGCCGGATTTGCGGGCGTGAAGCGCCGCTTCACCATCACCGGCACGGCCAAGGGCGTCACCGTGGTAGATGATTACGGTCACCACCCGGTGGAGATCGCCGCCGTCCTGAAAGCGGCCCGCCAGCGGGCGGGGGACGGCAAGGTGATCGCGGTCGTCCAGCCGCACCGCTATACCCGCCTGAATGATCTCTTCGAGGAGTTCTGTACCTGCTTCAACGATGCCGATAGCGTGCTGGTGACGCAGGTGTATTCCGCCGGCGAAAGCCCGATTGAGGGTGCTGACCAGGCCTCGCTCATTGCAGGGCTTGCCGCCCATGGTCACCGCGATGCGGCGGCTACCTCACGCGACAGCCTTGCCGATGATATCGCGCCGCGCGCAAAGGCGGGTGATCTCGTGGTCTGCCTTGGTGCAGGCGATATCACCGCCTGGGCGGCGGAGCTTCCGGCGCGACTGGAGAAGGTGTTGTGACCTTCCCCTCGCTCCTCTCGCAACTCCCGCAAGTGCGCGGGCAGTATATAGAGAATGCGCCGCTCTCAGATATTACATGGCTGCGTGTGGGCGGGCCTGCGCAGGTGCTCTACCTGCCGGCAGACGAGGCGGATCTGGCGCGCTTTCTGGCCGAGACGCCCGAGGACATTCCCGTCCACGTGCTGGGCGCGGGCTCGAACACGCTGGTGAGGGATGGCGGCGTGCCAGGCGTCGTGATCCGCCTTACGCCAGCCTTTGCCCGCTCGGAAGTGCTGGAGGGTAATCGCATCCGCATCGGTGCGGCGCTGCTCGACAAGATGGCGGCCAGGGCCGCCGCCAAGGCAGGCATTGCGGGGCTGGAGTTTTATGTCGGCGTGCCGGGTACGATTGGCGGCGCGATCCGCATGAATGCGGGCTGTTATGGCTCGGAGACGAAGGATGTTCTGGTCGAGGCCCTTGCGCTTGACCGGCGGGGCCGACGCCTGATCGTGAAGCCGGATGAGCTGGGCCATGCCTACCGGCACTGCGCCGCGCCTGATGACTGGATTTTCACCGAAGCGGTGTTTGAAGGCCGGTCCGATGAACCGGCTGCCATTCTGGAGCGCATGGATGCGATCAGCGAGAAGCGCGCGGCCACCCAGCCCATCCGCGAGAAAACCTCCGGCTCCACCTTCAAGAACCCAGATCAGGCTGCCAGCAAGGGCCGGTCTGCCTGGCAGCTTGTGGAGGCGGTCGGAGGCCGGGGCAGGCGCAAGGGCGGTGCGCGCTTTTCCGAGATGCACGCCAATTTCCTGATCAATGACGGCACGGCCAGCGCGGCGGACCTTGAAGGCCTAGTGGAGGAAATCCGCGCCGAGATCGCGTCAAAGGAAGGCGTCGAGATGCACTGGGAGGTCAAGCGGATTGGCCTGCTTCAAGGAGAGACGCGATGAGCAAGCGCATCGCTCTTCTACTGGGGGGGCTCAGCCCTGAACGCGACGTGTCTCTGGTCTCGGGCCGCGAGTGCGCCAAAGGCCTGCGTGCCAAGGGTCATGAGGTGGCTGAGATCGACCCGGCGAGCGAAAACTGGATCGACGAGCTCAAGGCGCTGAAGCCAGACCTGGTCTTCAACGCGCTCCATGGCGTCTGGGGCGAGGACGGGCGGATACAGGGCGTGCTGGAGTATTTGCGCATCCCTTACACGCATTCCGGCGTGCTGGCCTCGGCGCTGGCGATGGACAAGCAGAAGACCAAGGCGGTGCTGCGCCTTGCGGGCCTGAACTGCCCTGATGGCCTCATCGCCAGCCGGTTTGATGCCGCGCGCGAACACCTCCTGCCTGCGCCCTACGTGGCCAAGCCCAATGATCAGGGCTCGTCGGTGGGCGTGCTGATCGTGCGCGAGGGTGCGAATCGCCCACCGGCGGAGCTGGCGGCGGACAACTGGCCCTATGGCGACGAAATCCTCATCGAAACATTCATTCCCGGCCGCGAACTGACCGTCGCCGTGATGGGTGACCGCGCGCTGACCGTCACCGAGATTGTGCCGAAGATGGCGTTTTATGATTATGAGGCGAAATATGCGGACGGCGGATCGGTCCACCGCCTTCCCGCCGATATCCCGCAAAACGTATTCGGCGAAGCCATGGAAGCGGCTGTCACCGCGCACAGGGAGCTCGGCTGCCGGGGGCTGACCCGCACTGATTTTCGGTGGGATGAGGGCGGCGATGGCAGGCTTTGGTTACTCGAAATTAATACCCAACCGGGCATGACTCCCACATCGCTTGCGCCCGAACAGGC
>JBJHCI010000420.1:0-2250 GCA_050485925.1 Maricaulaceae bacterium | reverse complement strand
AGATTGTGCGGATCGTCCCGCAAGACATCCGCACCCGGGCCTTCCAGCGACAGGGAAAGCTGGTCAGCCGGTTCGGCCCGCAGCACGTCCCCCCACTCGGCAAAGATCACGAGGCTGTAGAGCGGGTGGTAGCCGTCCGCGCGCGGCGGCGCGCAATGGAGCGTCAGATTGATCTTGGCGGGCGCATACTCGCTCAGCCCGTCTGCCGGCGCACTCATTCGATGTCGGCAGGGGCCGCATCAAGCCCCTCGGCCAGCCGGATTTCGATCAGGGCTTCCTCGCGCGGATCACGGGTCAGGTCGCGGGCGCGCCGCCACTGGAATCCTGCCTCCAGCTCCCGGCCCGTGCGCGCATAGGCATCGCCCAGATGCCAGTGAATGGTGGGGTTGGACGGGGAGAGCTCGATCGCCCGCTCCAGCCAGGTGACCGCCTCATCATACCGGCCGAGCTTGAAATGCCCCCAACCCAGACTGTCGAGAATGGCGCCATTGTCCGGTGCCAGCTCGGCTGCGCGCTCGACCAGCGAAAATCCTTCATCCACCCGCTCGCCCAGAACAATCCAGTTATAGCCCAGATGATTGAGGACCCGGGCCTCGTCAGGCGACAGCTCCAGCGCTTGGAGAAAGCCGGCCTCCGCGCCCTGCCAGTCGCCCGCAATCTGCAGGCAGACCGCCCTGTAAAAGACATGCCGCCAGTCCTGCTCGGTCTCGGCAGCTTCGCGCTCGGCCATTACCGCGTCATAAAGCGCGACCGCCTCGCTGCAATTGCCGGTGAGCCGGTAGATGTCGGCCAGCAGCAGGCGCGGCTGCTCACCCATCGTATCAGCGGCCATGGAACGGGCGCGAGAGAGGGCGGCTGTGCGATCTCCCCGCCGGAACAGCATCCAGGCGGCATCGACCTGCGCCATTTCCGCCATCGGACCAGAACGCACGCTGTCGAACACCGCAATGGCATCCTCCTCCAGCCCCAGCCGGTCCAGCATCGTGGCCAGCATCAGCGTGTTGCGGTGGAATTCCGGATCAAGGCTCTGCACCAGGCGCAGATAAAGCGCGGAGTATTCCGCCGGAGCAGATGCGTTCAGCAGGGCCGCCGGAGCGAACAGCGCCCGCGCAGCACCCTGTGCCGGTGTATGGCGCAGCGGGGGACGCCCGCCCGCCTCCAGCCTGGCCAGCGCGGCGGCTACCTCCAGATCGGGGGCGCTGGCGCGCTGCAGATGACGCTGATAGAGCTGGCGCGCTTCGTCCCGGCGGCCCTGACGCTCCAGGAAACCGCCGCGCATGACGGTCGTGAACCCTTCCAGATCCAGACTGGAATAAGCGGCCCGATAGGCCTCGTTGGCGGCCTCCATCCGGCCGGCCGATTCCAGTATCATCGCGCGGTGGACCATCAGATGGCCTGTCAGCCCGGCAGTCGGGCTGACGGGACGGTCGGCGGCCTCGCCAGCGCGGCCTGCCCGCACCAGCATCCAGTCGTCCAGCATGGTGGAAATCATTGCGGCGAACGGGCCGAACGGGTCTGACAGGGTGGCGTCCGGGCCCCTCGCCCGGCCCGCTATCGCGGCAGCTTTGAGATAGATATGGGCCAATTGCAGCCCGCTCTCATGATCACCGGCCACGCGCGCGGCGTCATCCGCCCGGCGGAAATCTCCGGCTAGCAGCGCCGAATAGAAGGCGCGCTCGGACAGGAAACCCGATTGCGGGTCGAAGGAGAGCGCCTCGGCATAGAGGCGCGAGGAATGGCCCGTTTCGCGTGACGCGCCGGCATAGCGGGCAGCCAGAAACGCGCCGTAGACGCTCTGCTCCTCATCCAGCTCGAACCCATGCGGCACGGCACACGATACCGCCAGCACGGGCAGGCACAGCGCTACGCGCAGCAGCCCCCTGAGCCCGCCGGAACGGGTCGGCTTACATATTGGGGTAGTTCGGGCCACCGGCTCCCTCTGGTGTCGTCCAGTTGATGTTCTGGTTCGGATCCTTGATGTCGCAGGTTTTGCAGTGGACGCAGTTCTGCGCATTGATCACGAATTTCGGGTCCGCCCCCTCATCGATCCATTCATAGACCGCCGCCGGGCAATAGCGCGCAGATGGGCCGGCGAACACGTCGTACTCGCTCGATCTCTGCAAGGCGAGGTCAGCCACTTTCAGGTGAACGGGCTGGTCTTCCTCGTGATTGGTGTTGGAGATGAACACCGAGGAGAGCCGGTCGAAGGTGAGCACGCCATCGGGCTTGGGATAATGGATGGGCTTGCAT
>JBJHCI010000419.1:142-2286 GCA_050485925.1 Maricaulaceae bacterium | reverse complement strand
CGAGGGCGCTTCCTCGATCACCTTCTGGCGGCGGCGCTGGGCCGAGCAGTCGCGCTCGCCGATATGGATCGTATTGCCGTGGCTGTCGGCGAAGATTTGCACCTCGACATGGCGGGCAGGGTGGATCAGCTTTTCCAGTAGCACCGCATCATCGCCGAAGGCGGATTTCGCCTCGCGCCGGGCCGATTTCAGGGCCTCGGCAAACTCCGCGCTGGAATTGACCGCGCGCATGCCGCGCCCGCCACCGCCCGCCACGGCTTTGATGAGGAGCGGATAGCCGATAGCATCAGCCTGCTTGGCCAGATTGGCGTCAGACTGATCCTCGCCCTGCCATCCCGGCACCATGGAAATGCCGGAGGCGGCGAGCAGCGCCTTGGCGCGTGCCTTGTCGCCCATGGCTTCAATGGCGTCCGGCGGCGGGCCGATGAATACAATACCTTCGGCCGCGCAGGCGCGCGCAAAGGCCGCATTCTCCGACAGGAAGCCGTAACCGGGGTGGATCGCGTCCGCGCCGGTGGCTTTCGCCGCCGCAATGATCGCCTCGATATTGAGATAGCTTTCCGAGGCCGCTGCCGGGCCGATATGCACGGCCATATCCGCTTCGCGCACATGCAGGGCGTCCGCATCGGCATCGGAATAGACGGCGATGGCGCGGATATTGCGGCTTTTCGCGTAGCGTAGGACCCGCACAGCGATCTCGCCGCGATTGGCCACCAGAACGGATCTGATTGGTGTGGTCATCCCTGCACCCATCTGGCGGGACGCTTTTCGATGAAGGCGGCAAGGCCTTCCGCCCCTTCCTCGCTGCGTACAGCAGCCGCGAACACCTTGGCGGCATCATCAATCAGCGAGCCCGCATCATGCAGCCGCGCGCGGCGCATCAGGCGCTTGGTCTGCGCAATCGCATTCGGCGCGCCTTTGCGGATATCGGCAAGCACGGCATCGAGCGCCGCATCCATCGCGTCCTCGCCCTCATGCACGCCATGGACGAGGCGCAAGGAGCGAGCGGCCTGCGCATCGATCTTGCCGCCCGTGACTGCCAGACGGCGGGCTTCGGAATACCCAAGCCGCTCCACCAGAAACGGCGCGATCTGCGCCGGGACGAGGCCGAGCCCGGTTTCGGGCAGGCGGAACAGCGCCGTCTCGCGCGCCAGCGCCACATCGGCGACGCACGCCAGCCCAAACCCACCGCCCATCACCGCGCCTTCCAGCACCACGATCACCGGCAGGCCGGTCTCTGCGTAGGCCTTGCACAAATGGCCGAACTGCGCATTCACCTTCGCCGCCGGGTCTTCGCCATCCGGGCCGGGACCGGCATAGGCCGCGCCCATATCCTTCACATCGCCGCCCGAGCAGAAATGCCCGCCTGCGCCCTTGAGCACGATGGCGCGCACGCCCTCGCTTTCAGCGGCTTTAAGGGCAGCCAACAGCTCGTCAACCATGAGAAGCGACATGGCATTGCGGATCTCCGGCCGGTTCAGCGTGACATGGCGCACGCCGGCACGGGTCTCAATGAGAAGGGTTTGCGGCGCGCTCATCAGTCTTTCCGGCGCTTTGGCAGCGTGCCTTCCAGCTTGCAGATAATGCCCAGCATGATCTCGTCAGTGCCGCCGCCGATGGAGATCAGGCGGCCATCACGGAAAGAGCGGGCGATGGGATTGTCGGAGGTGTAGCCCATACCGCCCCAGTATTGCAGGCAGCTATCGGCGACCTCGCGGGTGAGCCGCCCGCATTTCAGCTTCGCCATGGAAGCAAGCCGCGTCACGTCCTTGCCTTCCATGAAGTCCGCAACGGCGCGGTAGGTCAGCGCGCGCAGCGCCTCCACCTCGGTGCGCAGCTCTGCCAGGCGGAAATGGACGACCTGATTATCCAGCACCGAATGGCCGAACGCCTTGCGGTCGCGCGTGTACTCGATGGTCAGATCAATCGCCCGGTCGAGGCTTTTGAGCGAAGAGGCCGCGCCGAACAGACGCTCCTCCTGGAATTGCAGCATCTGGTAGAGGAAGCCTGCGCCCTCATCCCCGATCCGGTTGCGCTTGGGCACCCGCACCTCATCAAAGAAGAGCTGGGCGGTATCCGAGCAATGCATGCCGATCTTGTGAATTTTCTGGCGGGTAATCCCCTTGGAATTCATCGGCACGATG
>JBJHCI010000419.1:0-132 GCA_050485925.1 Maricaulaceae bacterium | reverse complement strand
GCCTTCATGCCATTGGTGATCCACATCTTGGTGCCGGTGATGACGTAATCATCGCCATCGGATTTCGCGACCGTCTTCACTGCCGCCACGTCAGACCCGCCGCCGGGCTCCGACACGCCAAGGCACACCACC
>JBJHCI010000418.1:0-2295 GCA_050485925.1 Maricaulaceae bacterium | reverse complement strand
TATGCTGGGGCGCAAATCCATGCTCATGGTGGCGCTCTGGGTCTACGTGGCGGGAACGGCGCTGTGTGCATTTGCTCCGGGGTTCGGAGTGCTTGCCCTCGGCCGGTTGGTGCAGGGGCTGGGCGGTGGAGGCCTGATGGTGCTCAGCCAGGCGCTGATCGGGCAGGCCGTCGCCGCGCGCGAACGTGGGCGGATGCAGGGGTATGTGGCGACAATCGGGGTGCTGGCCTCGACGGCGGGGCCGCTGGCCGGCGGGCTTCTGGTGGAGCTGGCGGGCTGGCGCAGCATGTTCCTGGCAACCATCCCGCTGGCCTTCGTAGGCATGGGAATGCTTATGAAACTGCGCCTGCCGCAACGGGTGCGCCAGACGCGCGGCTTTGACCTTGCGGGTTTTGTCTACCTCAATCTTCTGGTGATCGGCGTTACCGTCGCGATGGAACTGCTGAAGGGTCTTGGCCAGCCGCAACTGGTCTGGGCGGCCGCCGCGGTTGCTGTGGCGGGGCTTGCCGGGTTGCTCGTGACCGAGCGGCGCGCCGCCAACCCGCTGTTTCCGCCGGCGCTGCTGCGGATGCCCCCGATCTGGCGCGCTAAACTGATGGCGGGATTTCACGGCGCCGCACTGGTTGCCTTTGCATCCTTCGTCCCGCTCTATCTGCGGATCGTGCATGGACAGGAGGTGCTGGAGGCTGCGCTGATGCTGCTTGCGCTGACGGCGGGGCTGGGGACTGGCGGTTTCATCACGGGCCACCTCATCACCCTGACCGGGCGCACGGCATTCTTTCCTTCGGTGGGGCTTTTCGTTGCGGTCGTCATGATTGCGGGGATCGCGCTGTGGGGTGCAGGGCTGCCGATGTATGCGCTGGCCATCATGCTGATACTGTGCGGGTTGGGGTTGGGAACGGTCATGTCGGTCGTGCATACGACGGTGCAGCAATCCGCCCCCGAAGAGATGCGCGGCTCGGCCGCCGGCGGAGTGACTTTCGCGCGCTCGATCGGTTCGGTTGTCGGCACGACGGCGGTTTCACTGGTGCTGTTCTCGGTTGCCCTGACGCCGGGAGAAACGGCAGAGGCCACCAGCGCCCTGCTGGCGACACCACAGCTTGTCGATGCCGAGGCGGCGGGGCTCTGGGTTGCCGGGTTTCGCGCGGCGTTCCTTACCGTCGCAGTGTTTTCCTTCGCGGCATGGCTGATGGCGCTGAGCACACCGGCGCGCCGGGTCTGAGGCGACGCGGCCCCTGTTTTCCAGCATGACTCACCGGTAAATTAGTCATGCGTTTGTCACCCAACACCTCCGGATTGTCACGCGAGCCATGACGCTAAAGTCGAAGTTCGGCGTCTGGATCGAAGGCCTGATTAAGGCGAGGCTGCACTCAAGCACAAGACGTGAAGGCTTGGCCTCCATGCAGCTAACGGGGCAGCCGCCTTCATTGCGCGAATGCCGAATTATAGCGGGAGTGAACGACCAGATGATCGAACTGTTCGCGGCACCGACACCCAATGGCGTCAAGGCGGCCATCGCCCTGCGGGTCATGGACCTGCCTCATCGGGTGAGCCCGGTCAAGCTGGGCCCCGGAGACAAGCCCGAGGGGTTCGCCGCCGCCAGTGCCACCGGCAAGATACCGGCGATCATCGACCACGACACCGGCACGGCGTTGTGCGAATCCGCGGCCATCCTGATCTACCTGGCCGAAAAGGCCGGCTCGCCGCTTCTGCCCGAAGCGGACGAGGCGCGCGCCAGGGCGCTGGAGTGGCTGATGATCGCGTCGGCCACCATCGGCCCGGCGCTGGCGGGCGCGCACCACTACCTGCATTTCCAGAAGGGCAAGGCTCCCTATGCCGAGGAACGCGCGCGCGGCGATGTGGCGCGCGCCTACAAGCTGCTGGAAAAGACACTTTCGGCCCGCGCCTACCTGGCGGGCGACGCGATGACGCTGGGTGATGTCGCGCTCTGGCCATTCATTGCGCGCTTTGAATGGCAGGGTGTGACACTCGATGAATATCCGGCCGTACGCGCATGGTATCTGCGTCTGGCCGATACTCCCGCCTTCGCCGCCGGCTTCGATCTGGCCGGCGACGGAAGAAAACCCCCGAAACCGCAGTCTGCTGGATGAACCGGGCAGAAGCCCCGGCGCCCGCGGACTGTAGCCGAACAAGGGAGGACGACACCGCAGAATAGGGAGAAGACGCCTGTCGAGCAGGCGATTGGACATGGGTCAGGTAGCCCCATGCAATTCTGCCCGTCAGGGAGGGCAGGGAGGGCCAGACAGACGGGCCCCAACCTTGGAAAGAGAGGAG
>JBJHCI010000417.1:0-2306 GCA_050485925.1 Maricaulaceae bacterium | reverse complement strand
TCGTGGCCTGGGCGCTGACCATCACCGATCTCGATCCGCTGCGCTTCGGCCTGCTGTTCGAACGCTTCCTCAATCCGGAACGGGTCTCCATGCCCGATTTCGATATCGATTTCTGTCAGGAACGCCGGGGTGAGGTGATCCGCTATGTACAGGAACGCTATGGTGCCGACCGGGTGGCTCAGATCATCACCTTCGGTACGCTTCAGGCCCGCGCTGTGCTGCGCGATGTGGGCCGGGTACTGCAAATTCCCTTCCCCGTAGTGGACCGGATCGCCAAGCTGGTGCCCAATAATCCCGCCCAGCCGGTCACGCTGGCTGAGGCGATAGAGACCGAACCTAAGCTGCAGGCCATGCGCCGGGAGGACAGTGCGGTGGACCGTCTGGTCACTGTCGCGCTTCAGCTGGAGGGACTGTACCGTAACGCCTCCACCCACGCCGCCGGCGTGGTGATAGGCGACCGGCCCCTCCCGGAACTGGTGCCGCTCTACCGCGACCCGAGATCGGACATCCCCGCCACCCAGTTCAACATGAAATGGGTCGAGCCGGCAGGCCTTGTGAAGTTCGACTTCCTCGGCCTGAAGACACTCACCGTAATGGCCCGCGCATTGGCCTATATCGAAGCCTCCACCGGCGAGACGATAGATCTGGATGGCGTGCCGCTCGATGACCGCAAAGCCTATGAGCTGATGGCGTCAGGCGATACGATTGGCGTGTTCCAGCTGGAAAGTTCCGGCATGCGCGACACGCTGAAAAAAGTGAGGCCTGATACGTTCGAGGACATTATCGCGCTGATCTCGCTCTATCGTCCCGGGCCGATGAAGAACATCGACACCTATGTGGAGCGTAAGTTCGGCCGGTCCGATCCCGACTATCTCCACCCCGATCTCGAACCGGTCCTGAAGGAGACCCACGGCGTCATCATCTATCAGGAACAGGTGATGCAGATTGCGCAGATCCTGTCGGGTTATTCGCTGGGCGAAGCCGATCTTCTGCGCCGGGCCATGGGCAAGAAGAAGAAGGAGGAGATGGACCAGCAGCGCGCCCGCTTCCTGCAAGGGGCCAAGGCACGCGGCGTCGATGAGGCGAAGGCCTCCTATATCTTCGATCTCGTTGCCGAGTTCGCCGGTTATGGCTTCAACAAGTCCCACGCGGCGGCCTATGCGCTCATCGCCTATCGCACCGCCTGGCTGAAAGCTCACCATCCGGTTGCCTTTATGGCCGCTTTGATGAGCCTTGATGCGGGCAATACGGACAAGCTTGCCGTCTTCTTCCAGGAAGCCCGGCGCATGGGCGTTGCGGTTCTGGGCCCCGACATCAACCGGTCCGAGGCTGATTTCAGTGTGGAAGACGGCGCAGTGCGCTACGGGCTCGGCGCGATCCGCAGCGCCGGCTTTGCCGCCATGGAAGAGCTCGTTAAGGCGCGCACGTCCGATGGCCCGTTTCGCGATCTTTATGATTTCGCCGGGCGTATTGATCCACGCTCGGTCAATAAGCGCCTTGTCGAAACGCTGGCGCGCGCGGGCGCGTTCGACAGTGTGGAGCCGGACCGGGCGCGCGTGCTGGCCGCTGCCGAAACGCTTTGCGCCATAGCCCAGAGCGCCCATGCCGAGCGGGAATCGGCGCAAGTCTCCCTGTTCGGCGGAGAGGCGGGCAGTTCCGGCGGGCTTGCCCGGCCGGCCCTGCCGTCAGCCGAACCCTGGGAAGGCACACGCCGGCTGGACGAGGAATTGTCGGCCATTGGCTTTTATCTCTCCGGTCATCCGCTGGATGCCTATGGCGAGGTGCTGACCCGGCGGGGCGTTGCCTCCTGGTCTGATCTTCTCGACCGGGTACGCGAGGAAAGCGTGAAGGCGGTGCGGCTGGCCGGTATCGTGCGCCGACGTCAGGAGAAGCTCTCAAAACGCAGTAATGAGCGTTTTGCTTTCCTCACGCTCTCTGATGCGAGCGGGGAGTTCGAGGCGCTGGTGCCGCCCAAGGTGCTCGCCCAGACCCGCGACCTGCTTGAGCCGGGCGAGGGGATCGTTGCCACGGTGCGGGTGGAGGATAATGACGATCAGATACGGCTCATTCTGGACGGCTGCGAGCCATTATCGGGCCTGCTTAAAGAGGCGGCTCTGCCGGGCCTTTCGGTGTTTGTAGATGATGTGCGTGCACTTGACGGCATACGCGATCGGCTCGGCCGGGCCGGTGCCGGCGGCGGCTCGGATGGCGGCCGCGGGGTCATCATGCTGGAAATGGCACTGGGGGATGGGTCGCGCGCCCGCATCCGCCTGCCTGGTGGGCACACGATCGACCCCTCCCTACGC
>JBJHCI010000416.1:0-2307 GCA_050485925.1 Maricaulaceae bacterium | reverse complement strand
CTATATCTTGCCAGCGTCTGCTTTCTCTCGGGAGCATTGGCAAGCGGAGCCCATGCCATTCAACCCACACCGTTTGACATAAGCGAACCCGACGCGCCTGCGGCAGTCCTCCGGTTCGCAGAGCAATCCGGCCTTCAGGTATTTGTTCCCTCCGCGCTGCTGAGCGGTGTGCGCGTAAACACTGTTGAGGGGGTTTACGAGCCTGTGGACGCGCTGGCCGTTATGCTCGAAGGCACCGGCCTGGAAGCGGTTCCGACGGCCGGAGGTGCCATCCTGATCCGGCAGACGCCGCGCCGTGGCGAGATTCCGCCACTGGCAGGGAGCGAGGCTGCCAGGCAGAGCTCTCCAGCGCGCGAACCGCCGCAAACTGTGCCGTCTCCGCCCGACCGGATCGTCGTCACAGGATCCCGTCTTTTGCGGCCTGGCAATCTTATCGTTCAGCCGTCCTACGAGACGAGCGCGGCCACATTCAGCCAACAAGGCGCGTTCAACGCCGCGGATACGCTGGAGACCCTGCCCGGCTTCGGTGTGTCCGGATCAAGCGCGGTCGGGGTACAGTCCACTTTCGGTGTCGGCCAGCGGTTCGTGAATTTCTTTGGCCTGGGCTCGCAACGCACCCTGACCCTGGTCAATGGCCGGCGCTTTGTATCTTCCGGCACGGCATCAAGTGTCGGCGCCGTTTCGCCAGGCCAGCAGGTCGATTTCAATCTTCTGCCGCTGGCCCTGATCGACCGGATCGAAACAGTTGCGATTGGAGGAGCACCCGCCTACGGGGCCGACGCGGTGGCCGGCACCGTGAATATCATTTTGAGGGATAGTTTCGAAGGCTCGGCGGCAGAAACCCGATATAGTCATGCTGGCCATGGCGGGCTTTACCGCCATGCGGTACGCGGCCTCTGGGGCACACGCATTTCCGGCGGGCGCGGTCATGTTATCGCCAGTGTAGAGTACGATACCAATTCCGGCATGCTGGAAAGCAGCCACCGCCGCTTCGCCCGCCGCCCGTTTCTCGTACCTGGCCAAAACGGAGCTGACTGGACCGTTCTCGACAATATGGTCCTGTCCGGCATAACAGACGGAGGTCTACCTGTGCCGCCGGGCGACACCCCCGCGGGCTGGCGCACACCGTCCTTTCCCGATGGCTTCTTCATCTTCGATCCTGCCGGTAAGCCGGTGCAATTCCTGCCAGACGGCACGCTCGGCCACTACCAACCTGGAAGCGGAGGCGGTTCCGAACCCGTATTTGTCGATGGCGGAGACGGACTGCGTATTCCCGATTACATGACGCTGGTAGCACCAGGCCAACGGATGCTGGCCAGCCTGCTCGCCCGTCACGAGCTAACACCGTCCATCACGGGCTTCGTGGAACTGGCGGCAGCCCGGTCAGAGGGCGAAGAACCCCGCGAGCTGCTGGCCATCAATTCGGTCCTATTGCCCGAGCAGGGTGGCCCGCTGCGGATGCATGTCGAAAATCCGTTCCTGCACCCGCAGGCGCGCGAGATCATCCTCGCCAACGGGCTGACCGAGTTCTACCTCTCCCGCAATCTCAGCGATTTGCTCGATCACATGCCCGGCAAGACCCGCATCACGCTTGCGCGGGCAGTTGCCGGGTTCGAAGGCCAGTCAAGCTGGCACGGACATCCGTTGCGTTGGGAAACATCCGTCAATTTCGGAAGAACCAGCAATGTGTCGCGCATTCCGATGATCAATGAGGACAATTTCCGCGCCGCGCTGAACGCCACAACCGGACCGCTACCCGGTTCAATTGTTTGCGCTCCGCCTGCTCCAGCTGACTGCGCCCCACTCGACCTGTTTGGCCAAGGCCGCGCAAGCCCCGATGCACTGCGTTTTGTCACGCAGGCCGGATACGCCAGCAGCGTTAATGAGCAGGCGACCTTGAGCATGAATATCTCGGGCGAGATGGATGGATTGGATGCGGGCCCGCTGGGGTACAGCCTGGGCCTGGAACACCGCCGCGAACGCGCGGCATTCAACCCTGACACACTGCTTGAAAACGGTAGCGCACGCCTGCCAGCCTACTCGGCGATCCGCGGGAGTTTCTCCACCAGCGAAGCCTTTGCCGAGTTGCTGGTGCCGCTGGTAAGCGCAGAGCAGACCATACCCTTCCTGTCAGAAGCTTCACTGGAGGGCGCCGCCCGGCTGATGAGCAGTTCGATAGCGGGCAATGACGTCGCCTGGACAGCGGGTGGGCGATTGCGCCCCCGCCTGGGCGAGGTCAGGCCACCGCTGTCGCTGCGTGCGGTTGTCACCCGCTCGGTCAGGGCGCCCAGCATCACCGAGCTTTTC
>JBJHCI010000415.1:0-2313 GCA_050485925.1 Maricaulaceae bacterium | reverse complement strand
CGATCTTGATCGGGCGGCCGCGCGTTCAGAAGCGCGCCGCGCTCATGTCTACGAGGCGCAGTATTCAGAAGCGGCCCGGCTGGCTGAAATCCTCGGCTCCGTACTGCAGATCGAATCTTCTGGAGCATCCAGCCAGAACACCGGCGGCGAAGGCGAAGGGCGCTCGTCGCCACAACAGGCCCGCTCGTCCGGTTCTGCTTCAGGTTCAGGCGAAAGCAGTCGTCTGACCGTTGACGAGGTAGGTAACCGGCTGATCTTCTTCGGTACGCAGCCCGAGTTCGAACAGATAGTCTCCCTGATGGAGCAGATCGACACGCCCGAGCGCGAAGTGCTGATCGAGGTCACGATCGCGGAAGTCACGCTCACCGATGAATGGGATATGGGCCTTGAAGCGGTGTTCGACAGCGAAGCCGCTTCCCGCTTTCTCGCCGAGATAAACTCCGGCGGGGGCCTGTCTGGCACAATCCAGTCCGGTCAGGTGACGCTGACCGGATCGGCTGGATCTTCGAACAACCAGATCCATATCCTTTCCACGCCGCGCGTGACCGTGCGTTCGGGCTCGGAAGCCACTTTCCAGGTGGGTACCGATGTGCCGATCATTACCTCGCAGCGCGCCGCGCCGACACAGGCTGGCGGCTCCACGGACGTGCTGCAGAGCGTGCAGTACCGCTCCACCGGCATCATCCTGAGCATCCGCCCGCGCGTTTACAGCAATAACCGGATTGATCTGGAGATTAACCAGGAAGTCAGTTCGGCCGAACCAAATGACACGGCGAATATCTCCAGCCCGCTCATTTCCAACCGCAGCCTGACGTCGGAGCTGTCCCTGCAGGACGGGTACACCGCAGTGCTGGGCGGGCTGATCGAGAACCGGTTCACGCGCGGACGCAGCGGTGTTCCGTTCCTGAAGGACATCCCCGTTCTGGGCGCGCCCTTCCGCGCGGACCGGCTGAGCGCCGGGCGAACCATGTTGGTGGTGTTTGTCACCCCATACGTCATGCATGACCGCGATCAACGCCAAGCCATCGTCGACAATTTTGTCGACATTTTGAACCGCAGCTTCGAGGAGCAGCTTGCTGATCGGCCGACCCTGCGCACACCAGGTCAGCCCTTCCGTATCCGCCCGCGCGGTGAAGACACGCAAGACGGGTCCGGCACCGGGCCCGCCAGCCGCTGACCGCGATGACAGGCGAAGCCGGCTGGCTGGCTCTGGCTGGCATAGCGCTGGCCGCTCTTGCGGGCGGTGCGATCAACGCCCGGTTTGCAGCTTCCAGCCGTGCACGCCTGCGCCTGGCACTGGCGGGGGGTAGCGCGTTGGCTGCCCTGCTGGCCGGCTTGGGGGCGTTGGCCTTTGCCTTGCCCGGCCCGGTCTGCGTATTGGCAGCGCTCGCGGCCGGCTTCGCTGCCGGAGCTGCCATTCTTGATCTTGCCACCGGCCAGATCGCGGACCTGCAGTCCGGCGTGATGCTGATGTGCGGACTGTGCGCGTCCGTCTTTCTGCGCTGGCCGGGTCAGGAGATATGGCTGGCTCTGCTGCTCGCGGGGGGAGGAGCGGCGCTGTCAGCCGGCATCCTTTGGGGTGTTTCCCGCCTCTACAAGGCGTGGAAAGGGGAGCCGGGCCTGGGCGATGGCGATATCATTCTGGCCGGTGCGGCGGGAAGCTGGGCAGGCCTTGCGATGGTGGGCGTAGGGTTGCTCGCTGCCTCCATCGGCACCCTTCTGGTCGCCGTCGCGCTGGGACGCACGGAGGGACGCCTTCCATTCGGACCGGGCATTGTTGTAGGCTTTGCCATCGCCTACGGCGTGCACGTCCATGAATGGATCGCGCTGACACGATAGGAGCCGTGACCCTTGCGCGCCGGATTCTCCATTATTGAGGTGCTCGCCGCAGTGGCCCTGATCGCGATTGCGATCCTGCCGCTTTACGGCCTTCAGCGGACTCTGGCCGATGCGAGCTTCCGGTTGAGCGAAGCTGGCACGTTACTAGAGCTGGAACAGAGCGCGTTGGATTATATCGCTGTCATCAATCCGGACCGCCAGCCTGAGGGCGAGGACCGAATAGGCGGCTGGACGATCAACTGGACCAGCGAGCCCATCGCCAGTGATCCCGCGCCGGATGGCGTGGCCGGTTCGGGTCTTTATGCCATCACATTGTACGAGGTGACCGTGACGCTCGTGCGGCGCCAGCAGATCCATAGCTTCACCCTGCGCCAGCTGGGCTGGACGCAGGTCAGAGACCCGTTTGGTGATGCGATGCTTGGTGTACCCTGAGTGCCCTAGGGCCTGTCCTCATGAAGGATTTGGAGCGTGATA
>JBJHCI010000414.1:0-2323 GCA_050485925.1 Maricaulaceae bacterium | reverse complement strand
GAGACGGTCTACACGCTCGCCGCCAGCAAGGCTGACGAAGCAGGCCAAGCCGCCCGCGCTGCCCGTACCGCCCACGAGGAGGCGGTCATGGTCCACCGCAAGGCAGAACGCGCGCTGGCAGAAGGGCGTGAGGAAGCCGTCCGGGCTGAAGCGCGCCGGTCCAATCTGGCTGACACGGCCACCCGGCTGCAATCGGAAGCCGAAACCGCCGGCAAGGCGCTGGATGCCGCCGAAAGGGCCGAAGCCGAAGCACTGGCCACTGACGATGGCATGAGCGCTCTGGAAGAGGCCCGCACCGCCGCCGAGCGTGCCCGCGCAGGCGCCGCCGATGCACGCGCGGCGCTGGAAACGGCCCGCAAGGACGCGCAAAGCCGCCGCCACCGGATCGCCAATCTGGAGCGCGAGGAAGCCGACTGGGCCCGACGCGCCGAAAGCGCCAAGGCTCGTGTCGACGAGCTGGAAGCCAACGAGGCTCAGACCCGCACGGAACTCGCAGAAGCACAGGCCGCACCCGAAACGCTGGAGGCGCGGCGTTCAGCCCTGTTCGACCAGCTGGGCGAAGCCGAATCGCGGGCGCGTCTGGCCCGCTCTGAAGTGGATGCGGCCGAGGCCGCCTTGCGCGAAGCCGACGCAGCCTTGCGAGCCACTGAACGCGAGGCGGGTTCTGCCCGAGAAGCCCGCGCTGCAGCAGCGGCAACGCTGGACGCGGCCAAGGCCCGGATCGAGGAGACAGCAGCCCGGCTCACCGATGCCACGGGCGATACCGCCGAAGCCCTGCAGACCCGTGCCGGCAGCAGCGAATATGCCAGCCTCTCCTCCACCGAGCTGGAACGGCGCCTGGACGAAGCCCGCCTGTCTCGCGAGCGGCTCGGCGCGGTCAATCTGAGAGCCGACGAGGAAGCCGAAGAACTCTCCAGCGAGCGCGAGAATCTGGTGCGCGAGCGCGATGATCTCGTGGAAGCCGTCGCTCGCCTACGCAAGGCCGTCGATACGCTCTCGCGCGAAGGCAGGGCGCGTCTTTTGGCCGCATTCGAGGTCGTGGACGCTCATTTCCGGCAGCTCTTCTCCACGCTCTTTGGTGGCGGCGAGGCCGAGCTGCGCCTGACCGAGCATGACGATCCGCTTGAAGCGGGCCTTGAGATTATGGCCTGCCCGCCAGGCAAGAAGCTGGAGACGATGTCGCTGATGTCGGGCGGTGAACAGGCGCTGACGGCTACTGCCTTGATTTTCGCCGTGTTTCTGTCCAATCCGGCACCGGTCTGTGTGCTGGATGAGGTCGACGCGCCGCTTGACGATGCCAATGTGGACCGGTTCTGCCGCATGCTCGACGAGATGCGCCGTATGACCGATACGCGCTTCCTGATCATCACCCACAACCCCGTGACGATGAGCCGTATGGATCGTCTGTTCGGGGTCACAATGGGTGAACAGGGCGTTTCCCAGCTCGTCTCGGTGAACCTGCGTGCGGCAGAAGCACTACTGGCAGCAGAATAGCAAAAATAATCAATTAATTCAATGTGATAAGACGCATCCAGCGCGTCTTGACTTGCCCATGCCCCCCTTATAGTGTGCGCGCGCTTTCCGGGGGTGTCCTTCCGGTGAGTCATCAGGCAGTCATGTCCCGCCACAGCGATCATACGAGCAAGCCAGACCCGGACGATTTCGAACACCGCCTTGCCGCCAAGCTCAAAGCCCGGCAGGAGCGCGAAGCGAAAGAGCAGGCCGGGCCGTCAGGCTGGTCCCAGGGGATACGCTATGGCTCTGAATTCTTTGGCGGCGTGCTCGCCGGAACCGGACTCGGGCTGCTGGTGGACTGGTTTTTCGGCTGGTCGCCCTTTGGGCTTCTGACCGGTGTGATACTCGGGTTTGCCGCAGGCGCGCTCAATATCGTGCGAGCCGTGCGCTCACTCGAAAAATAGACCGCAGCCCCGGCTGCACGAGACGATTTTCAAAGGCAGGCCTTCCGCCTGCCGGGCAACACTAAAGCAAGGGGCCGGGCGTGGCTGACACCAACCCGATCAAGCAGTTCGAGATCCACCCGATTGCGGAATTCTCCGTTGCGGGGCTGAATCTGTCCTTCACCAATTCCAGCTATTTCATGGTGCTGGCGGTAGGCCTGACGGTGGGCCTTCTGGCTGTGGCAACCTCGCGCGCGGCGCTGGTGCCGGGCCGGGCACAGTCGGTTGCCGAACTGCTCTACGAGTTCGTGGCCGATCTGGTACGCAGCTCTGCGGGTAATGACGGTCTGAAATTCTTCCCGCTTGTCTTCACCCTGTTCGCCTTCATCCTGATGGCCAACATGCTGGGCATGATGCCCTACTTC
>JBJHCI010000413.1:0-2337 GCA_050485925.1 Maricaulaceae bacterium | reverse complement strand
ATGATGGCAAAGGCACCGATCAGCGCGAACAGCGCGCAGATCAGGCGCACGGCGATCAGCAGCACGGTTTCAACGGCCTTGCTGCCGGCGTAATCCTCGATCACCACCTGCAAGCCCTGATGGATGTGCAGGAACACCGCAAGGATGAAGGCGATGGCGACGATGGCGTGGAACGGGTGCGAATAGGTTTCAAGCACGGCCTCGTGCCCGGCGCCAAGGTTCATCGCGAAGGGAAAAACGAAAGCCGGGGTCAGGAGGACCAGCGCGATCGCGCTCAGCCGCTGCTCGATCCAGTGGGTGACGCCATGCCCGGCGCTGCCCAGTCCGGTGACACGTTGCCGGTCGGTGCGGTAGCTCATGCGTCCCTCCCTCAGGCCAGAATGATGGTTGCGATGGTCAGGATGACCGCAATGACAATTGCCGCCTGCCCGGTAACGGTAACGCGGTGATTGCCGTACCAGCTTCCGGTATCCCAGATCAGGTGCCGTATACCGTTGCAGAAATGCAGCCACAGCCCGAACGCGCTGACCACCATGATCAGCGTGCCCAGCCATGAGGTCAGAAACCAGTCGGCGGTGGCGAAATACCCTGGCGAGATGGCCGCGGCCAGAAACCACCACACGACCAGAAGCGCGGTGATCGATAGCCCGACACCGGTGATCCTGTGCGCAATCGAGAGAATCGCGTTCAACGGAAAGCGATAGATCGACACATGCGGTGAAAGCGGGCGGTTTCCCCTGTTGACGTCAGCCATGACCGGATCCCTCCATGGTGCTCGCGCGGGCCCCGGGCTGCTGGCCCAAGGGCTGGCTTTGCGACATGCATAGCGTAAATTCTGCCGGTGTCACGCGTCCAGACCCATCTGAACGGTGCTTTTTTTGGCGATTTTCACAGAAATCAGCATTTGTGATCACGAAAATTTTTCCCGTGATCACAAACACAGGTACCATGACACCCCACACCTTGCGGCTGAGCGATACCCCTCACTTCGGGATCAGCGCCCAGTAGTCCAGATCGAGCAACACATCGGGCAGGTATTTTCCGGCCTCGTCGCGCAGGGCGAAGGCCCCGCTGCCGGCCTTGGCCGCCACCAGCCGCAGACGCAGGGCACCGACACCGGGCGCGGCGGTCTCGGCCTTGTCCAGCACCTCGGACCAGGCGCGCAGGGTATCGCCGGCGAAACAGGGATTCGCATGTGCCCCGCCATTGATCGCCGCGATCATCTGCGCATTGGCCAGCCCGTTGAAGCCCAGCGCGCGCGCAAGGCTTATGACATGCCCGCCATAAATCAGCCGCCGCCCATCGTCGCGGTTGGTGGCGTCGAAATGCACCTTCGCGGTGTTCTGCCACAGCCGGGTGGCAAGCATGTGCTCGGCCTCTTCGATAGTGACGCCGTCCACATGGTCGATCCGCTCGCCCACGGCATAGTCGCCCCAGCGGTGCCGCTCGCCCGCAAGCGCGAAGTCGTAGCCGGTGAAATCCAGCCCGTCGGGCACGCACAGCCCGGCGGCCGGGACGGCCGCGGCCAGATCGGGCACCACCGCATCGGGCGCGGGCGCGGCCGCGTCGCGCTTGCGCACCATGACCCAGCGCACATACTCCAGCACCGCCTCGCCATGCTGGTTCAGCCCGCGCGTGCGCACCCAGACAACCCCTGCCTTGCCGTTCGAGGTTTCGCGCAGGCCGATCACCTCGCTTTCGGCGCGCAGCGTGTCGCCCGGCCAGACCGGGCGCAGAAAACGCCCCTCGGCATAGCCCAGATTGGCCACGGCATTGAGGCTGATATCCGGCACCGTCTTGCCGAAGACCGTATGAAACACGATCAGGTCGTCTAGCGGGCTGGCCGGCAGGCCGCAGGTGCGGGCAAACTCATCCGAAGAATGCAACGCCCCACGCGCCGGGTAAAGCGCGTGGTAAAGCGCGCGTTCCCCGCCCGAGAGGGTGCGCGGCACCGCGTGGACGATCACCTCGCCCAGGCGGTAATCCTCGAAGAAGCGGCCGGCGCTGGTCTTGCTCATCACAGATCGCCCAGCTTCATGTCCGGGTCATAATCGGTACCCGGCACGTCCTTCACCACGGCCTGCGCACAGCGCATGATGCCATTGGCCTGGTCAAACCCGTAGGCCGGCGCGCCGTGAAGCTCCCACCCTTCGTTCAGGGCCTTCGTCACCTTGTGGCAAAAGGCGGGGGTGTCCTCGCCGGTCAGCAATCGGTAGGCTTTCATCTCACATCGCTCCAAATGGGTTGACGCCCAGCCAGGCATGCACGCGCCCGGCGATCCAGAACACCACCAGCACGATGGGCAGCGCGACCAGATCGCGCACCCAGCCCCCCTTG
>JBJHCI010000412.1:0-2339 GCA_050485925.1 Maricaulaceae bacterium | reverse complement strand
GCTGTGCACTTCCGGGCGAGGCGTCCAAATCCTGTCATGTCAACATGACCTCCGATCGGTTCTGCGCCCCCGCATGCCAGCAAACGATAGCAATTTCATGGCACAAGTGTAGCCCGCTGGCGCATTGATCGCCAGCGGGCACACCATATCCCTGATCAGGAACCCATGCCGAACAGCTTGCCGGAACGCTGCCACCAGCCGCGCCGCTTGGGCTGATCGTCTCCGCCCTCCGCAGTGCCGGTCTCGGGGCTGGCTTCCGCTGCCTTCTTTGCACGCGGCTTGCGGGCCGGTGCCGCCTTTGGCTTGGGGGTGTCTTCTGCGGCCGTTGCAGCCTCAGCCTTCTTCGACGGAGCCTTGCGGGTCCGCTTCGGTTTGGCGGGTGGCTCACTGGTGTCAGCCGCCGCACTCCCGGTTTCGACCGCTTCGGCGGGTTCAGCCTTCTTGCGCCGTGTCCGCTTGGGTTTGGGTGCATCTTCGACCGCTGGCGCATCGCCGGCGAGCGTAGCCTCCACGTTGGCGGGCACTTCGCCCTCTTCCGCCTTGCGCCTGCGCGCGGGGCGTGGCCGGGCAGAGGGCTTGTCCTTGGTCGTCAGGTCTTCGCCTTCGACGGGCTCGACGATATCCATGCCGCTGACCGAGGGGGCTCCGGCGTCCGGCGTGCTGTCCTGACGATTATCGCCGGCCTGGACGCCCTGGCCATCACGCGCCTCGCCCTCGCCGCGGCGGCGGCGTCCCCGACCGCCCCTGCGACCCCTGCGGCGGCGCTTGGGCTTGCCGTCCTCATCAAGCGCGCCAGCCGGAGCGTCCGAGCGCTCGCCGCCTCCGTCCTCGTCCGCGTCGCCGCCTTCGGTATCAGAGGCCGCAGAGATGTCTCTCGACTGGGCGTCGGCGTGTATTTCCGCGCCATCGCGTTCGCGCCCGCCACGGCGTCTCCGGCGGCGGCGGGACTTGCGCTCGCCCCCTTCATTGTCACCCTCGCCACTGTCTTCCGCGCGCGTTTCTTCTGCCGCCGCCGCTGCTTCCAGCGCGGCTTCTTCCTCTGCCGCGCGCCGGTCTGCTTCTTCCTCGGCGGTCAGCGAACCCGCTTCCGCGGTGATGGGTTTGGGCACATAGGGCGTGCGCTCGCCTTCCTTGCGGCTTTCCAGCCGTTCGATGCGCGATTCATCGCGCTTGAAGTCAGGATCGGTGGCGATGGTGACACGCATGGAGAAACGCTCCTCCACCGCGCGCAGATACTCGCGCTTTTCGTTCAGCAGATAGAGCGCGACCTCGCCGGGCAGGTGAAGAAGGATGCGCGAGGCACGGCCCTTTAGCCCCTCCTCCTCAACGCTGCGCACCGCGGCCAGTGCACTGGATTCCACGCTGCGAAGATAGCCGATGCCGTCGCAGTGGGGGCAGGGCTCCGTCGTGCCTTCCACCAAGCTGGTGCGGCGGCGCTGGCGGGAGATTTCCATCAGGCCGAACTGGGAGATTTTTGCCATCTGGATGCGCGCCCGGTCCTTGGCGAGCACCTCTTTCATCTTCTTCTCGACAGCGCGGATATTCTTGTTGTCCTCCATATCGATGAAATCGATAATGACGAGGCCGGCAAGGTCGCGCAGGCGCATCTGGCGCGCAGCTTCTTCGGCGGCCTCCAGATTGGTGCGCAGCGCGGTCTGCTCGATATTGCGCTCCTTGGTCGATTTGCCCGAGTTCACGTCGATGGCGACCAGTGCCTCGGTCGGGTTGATGACCAGATAGCCGCCCGATTTCAGCTGCGCGACCGGCGAATAGATCGCCTCTAGCTGGCTCTCCACACCGTGGCGCAGAAAGAGCGGCATGTCATCCGCATAGGGCTGGACCTTGGTGGCATGGCTGGGCATCAGCATGCGCATGAAGGATTTGGCTTCCTTGTAGGCTTCCTCGCCCTCGACCAGTACCTGCTCGATATCCTTGTCGTAGAGATCGCGGATCGCGCGCTTAACCAGATTACCCTCCTCGTAAATGAGGGTAGGGGCGATGGATTTCAGCGTCGTCTCGCGGATCGTCTCCCACAGCCGGATCAGGTAGTCATAGTCGCGCTTGATCTCCAGCTTGGTGCGCGCCGCGCCGGCGGTACGAATGATGAGGCCCATGCCGCGCGGGAGTTCCAGGCCCTGGACTGCGCTCTTTAGGCGCTTACGGTCGGTGGCGCTGGTGATCTTGCGGGAAATACCGCCGCCCCGGTCGGTATTGGGCATTAGCACGCAATAGCGCCCGGCAAGGCTCAGATAGGTCGTCAGGGCCGCGCCTTTATTGCCGCGCTCCTCCTTGGAGACCTGCACCAGCATGACCTGACGGCGCATGATGACCTCCTGGAA
>JBJHCI010000411.1:0-2340 GCA_050485925.1 Maricaulaceae bacterium | reverse complement strand
CGATGCGCGGCAGCTTGCGCCAGGCGTCGCCCACGGGCTGCATGCGAGTCTTCATCACCCCGTCCTGCAGCTCGGCGGTCACCGAGGACAGGCGCTGGAGCGGGGTTTTCAGGGCGGAATCTTCAGTATCGCGCACGATCTGATGGAGCTGGTTACGCGCCAGCACCAGTTCGGAGACCGTGGTCATCAGGGTTTCGAGCACATCCACATTGACGCGGATGGTAGACTGGGTGCGCACGCCCTCGCCCTTGGGCGCATCGGCCTTATCAGCCGCGGCCGTCGGGGCATCTGCCGCCTTGGCCGGAGCGGACACGGCAGGCGCCGGCGCAACCGGCTCGTCCTCAATGTCGGTCTCGTCGTCCTCTGACACCGCTGAGGCCAGTTCGGGGCCTTCAGCGGACATGAAAGCGGCTTCAAGATCCGCCAGCGACACCTCGCCCGGGCGCAAGGGACGGCCGAGATCGGCATCAAACCCCTCACCGCTCTCGGCGGCGGCTTCAATGACGGGCTCGGGTTCAGGTTCAGGTTCGGGCTCCGGAGCGGGCGCAGCAGCCTGTGCCGGCGCGCCGGTCCCGGTCGCCATGGCTTCCAGCGCGCTGATCAGATCACTGTCATCGCCTTCTGGTTCGGCACCGGTTTCCTCCAGCCCCGTCAGGACCAGCTTGATCCGGTCGAGCGACTGCAGGACCAGCGTGACCGCCGCGCTGTCGGCGACCAGTTCCCCGTCGCGAAACTTGCCCAGCAGGGTCTCACCGGCATGGGCGATGGCCTCCAGCCGGGCCAGGCCCAGGAAGCCGCACGTGCCCTTGATGGTATGCAGAAGGCGGAAAATATTATCGAGGGTCGCCCGGTCGGTGGGATCGGACTCAAACTTCACCAGCTCGGAGTCGATGGTATCAAGGCTCTCAGCCGTCTCGGCCAGAAACTCACCAATCAGTTCATCCATGATCGCCAATCCCCTGGTGGTCCGGGCCACGCACCCAGCCCGCGCACGAAGCGCATACTCAGGGCAGACTCACACGGGCACGGTTAACCAAAGGTTTGGCTGATGGAATATCACTATGCCGCTACGGCGCTGGCTTCTGGCGCGATGAGGGCGGCATACTCGATCCGCTCTTCCTCTACGCGTGCCTCCACGCGTCCGCCATTCTCGCGGGCAATGAGGCCGGTATAGTAGGGCTGGATGGAGCGGCCATCATACCCCCCCTCGCCCGCCCGGCCCGCCAGCGCCTCTATATAAGCCGGGTCGATGCGCGCACGCGGACCGGCCGCAACCACGCGCAGGCGCGCACCCTGACCGTCCCCGTTCGCCTCAATGGTCACCGTCCCGCCGCGCGGCACATTATCGACCGCCATCCAGATGAGATTAAGCAGCACGCGCGCCGCTGGCTTGGACAGGCCCGTGGCCTGTACCTTCCAGACCAGGTCCGGCTTGTGGCTGGCGAACATCGCATTGGCCAGCTTCTGCATCTCGCTCATCTCGATCGTACCGGGCCGTGAACCGCCCGCCCCGAAGGCAAGGCGGACAAATTCCAGCTTGGCATGGGCCTGATCGGCAGCGGTACGGATCAGGTCGATGGCCTGCTCGCGCATATCCGCGGCGCCGTCATCGTCCAGCACGGAGAGCCCTGCGCCAAGCGCGGCAACCGGGCTGACAAGATCATGACAGAGCCGGGCGCTGAGAAGCGCGGCGAGCTCGCTGGCGGAGGGGGTGTGTTCGGTGCTCATGGACGCAAGCCTTAGCCGATTCTGGATCGGAAAAGGGTTAACGCAGATGCGCTGTCTGCCGCTAGTGTTCTCCATCCACATCGTCATAGCCGCGCCGGGCGGAGTGAAACACCAGCCCCATAAGGCCGACGGCGACCAGGAAGGTCAGCCCGGCCCCGAGCCCCAGCGCAACCCAGCCATGCGCGCCCATCTGCGTGTCGATATCGAGCCATAGCCGGCCGGAAATCAGCACGGCGCTGACCAGCATCACCCCGAGCACGGCAATCAGCAGGACGGTTTTCATGACGTTTCTCCGCTTCGTGCTCATGGTGAACACAATATGTGGGGTTAAGGGCGATGTTAACCAGTCCGGTATGACACATGCCCCTTGGCAAGTTGATTCCAGCTTGTCAGTGTATGTGCCGGTCCGGGACGTTCCGGGGCAGATGGCAGGATGTCACGGGGGGTGACAGATGGCCCGCATCTTGCCTCGGCTGGGCCTGCGGCAAATAAAAAACCGACCGCGCGGGAAGAGGGAATTAAATCGCATGTCCGGCTTTGACGTCCGCCTCGCTGACGCCCGCCGCTCACGTGCGCTGATCTTTTTCAGCACGCTGACCGTGGCGCTACTAC
>JBJHCI010000410.1:0-2342 GCA_050485925.1 Maricaulaceae bacterium | reverse complement strand
GCATGGAGAGGTCGAGCTGCTGGCCTGGCCCGCCCGGGCGCTTGGCCTTTCGCGAGCCGGATTTCACCAGCATGTGCGGGGCGAAGGCCGTGATCGCATTGCGGTAATCGGTGTCGGCAAAGAGGGCTTCCTGCCACGCCTTGATGGCGCGGTAGACATCCCACGTATAGTCGATCTCGGCATAGAACGGATCGTCCATGCCCTTGGCCGTGGGTGACAATACGTGCAGCGCGGTGCTGAACACGACAGAGCGGGCGAGCGCGTCATTGGCGAAGTGCAAGAAGCCGTCCCCCCCCTGATAGCTGGTCTCATGGACCACCGGCACGCCAGCGGCGGCAAAGCGTGAGCGCGCCCACGGGGTGAGCAGATGGTCCAGCCGGTCTTTGAGCGTGCCGGGGTGCGCGCCCCGACCCATGGACTCGCCATGCGTGTTGAAGACAACGACCTCGATCCCGCTGACTTGATGGCGTTTCAGCGCGCGCGCGACGAGGATGTGTAGCCGCTCAATCGCCAGCTCGGCCCCGGCCTGGCCCATGAAGCGCCCGGCATCGGAAAAGCCTAGCTGGATCGCCAGCCGGCCGCGCGCGGCAATGTAATCACGATAGACCGGTTCGGCCAGCAGGCGCTCGATCAGGCGGCCGCCGCGCTCCAGCGCTTCTGGCGTTTCAAACAGGGGCGAGATATCGACCTTCTCCGCCACGCCATAGAGGCGGGCGAGATAGACTGCGCCCATCACGGTGGCGGGCGTCTCGCACTCGGCCAGCAGGAAGCGGATCGGTGTGTCGGCGTCGATATGTTTTAGAAACTGCGCGCACAGCATGAATTGCCGCCGCGCGGTCATCTGCTCCAGGAAGACGCTGGCAAAGCTGACCTGGTGGACATGGGCCGATGCGGCGCGCTCAGAGGCTCGTGCCAGCGCCAGGCGCCCGAAATCGTCCTCGTCCTCCTCCAGCCCCAGATCGGCGCGCACCGCGCTTTTCAGCTGGGCGGCATTGATGCGCAGATGGATGTGGGCCGCGCCAAGGCCAGCCGTTTTCATCTCGGCGCGGATGGCGGCGAGTTTCAGCGCCGTCGCGTCATCGGCTCCGGCCATCACAGTGTCGAGTTCGGCGATGACACGCGTCAGCGAAACCAGCCGGGCAGGGTGGGAGGCGGTCAGCGCGTTGGCGGCCTTCACCACCGCGCCGGGCGCTTCCATATCCGCCTCGAACAGCTTGGCATGGCTGGCGGCAAGGCGGGAAGCGGCTTCAAGGCGCTCGATCAGCCCGTCCACTCCGCTCGCACCGCTGTCTATCAGCAGCGACGCGTAGCGGGACAGCTGGATCGCCTTTTCCTGCAGGCGGAAGGCGATGGACCGGCTCCAGTGAATATCGGTCCGGCCATCCAGATCATAGCCGACCCAGCTCGCGAGCGAGAGCAGGTCGGGCGAGAGCGTACGCCATGAATCGGGGAAGTGCTGGCGTGCGATGTCGAGTGCCAGCCCGGTCAGGGCGGCATTGGCCTGTCGTGCGCGGCCAAGCGCCTCCAGCACCTCGCCGTGCTCGGTCAGCAGCGAAATGTCGTCGTCCGGCCCGTGCGGGTGGCCCGCGCCCGTCAGTGCCTTTGCCTTGCCGGAGACAGCGGCATCGGCCAGCGCAGCGCGGGTGGATCTGGCCAGAGCGAAGGTCGGGTGTGCGGTGAACACGATCCCGCCCTTGCGGCCCGAAACCGCGCCCGCAAACGTGTCGAAACCCTGCGCAGCGAGAGCTTCCAACGCGGCGCGCACGCCGCTTTCCGCTTCACTGCTTAGCCCTTCGCCATGCTGGGCGTTGAGCGCCTGCGCACGCCGGGCCAGGCCCGCATCGGCGAGCGTGTCGATCAGGCGCGACAGCCCCTCTACCGACACCGCCCCCCGGTTGAGTCCCGAAAACAGCGTGTTGGCGAGATCGCCCACCGGGTTTTTCAGCGGGCTGTCCCAGTCCTCGCCCCAACCGTCATCCAGTGCGCCAAGGCAGTACTCGGCCAGCGCATCAGGCGTGCCGGGCAGGCGTTCATCCAAATCGGAAGGGCGGGCGTCAGTCATCGGCGAAGGGGTCCGGTTTGGCTTTGTCGCGCGAGAGGTTAGCGGCATGGCTGCTCTGCGTCACCGGTCATCTTCGCAGGTGCGGTATCAGATGCCCCGGCGCTTAGCGCCACAAGCGCAACCGGCCCTCTTTTTTGTTCCGCAGCCCATCCGGGCTGCGATGTTCCGAGCACTGGCTCGGACGCGCGTTCGCGCTTGCGGGCCGCTTTGCGGCCCGAGAGGCCAAAGGCCGCCGGGCACTTTTGCCCGAAGATACCGAACTCAGATGAGAATGGACAGT
>JBJHCI010000409.1:0-2348 GCA_050485925.1 Maricaulaceae bacterium | reverse complement strand
GTGGTCAACAACGCGATCCTGCTAGTGGAATATATCGAGAAGGGTCGCCGGGAGCGCGGCCTGTCACCGGCGCGTGCCGTGGTCGCTGCAGGCGCGGCGCGCCTGCGGCCCGTGCTGATGACCACGGCCACCACCGCGCTCGGCATGTCACCATTGGCCTTCGGTGCCGGCCCGGGCGGCGAGATCATGCAGCCGCTGGCGCTCGCCGTGATCGGCGGGCTGCTGGTCGCGACCGTTCTTACCCTGCTCGTGATCCCCAGCCTCTACCTGATCGTGGATGGTGCTTCACGCAGGCTGACATCGATGATGACGGGGCGGTGATTGCGTCTTTGAGGGTGCAGCAATATCTGACGCGCGGTAAACTCGCCAAGGGTTGCCATCCAGACCGCGAGCTCTGCTGGCAGCGGCTTCGAACGGTTCGATGAACCCGTCTAATCCCTAGCGAAGGGCGCCAATACAGCATTGGCAGGCGGACGGCGTCGCCAAAGGCTGCGGCCATGGCAGAGAAGCAGCGCCACGGGAGGGTATTGGGTTCAGGGACTGTACTCGTAAAGGCTTCGGTCGCGGCGCGCATTGCGCTTTGCATACCCGAACCTCTATGGTCTGCACCACGTTTCACCCGGCATGGAGACCCTTCCCGCATGCGCGCTCTGATTTGCAAGCAATTCGCCCCCTATGACCAGCTGGAAGTGGCCGAGGTGGATGCCCCGCCACTCAATGAGGGCTTTGTCCAGGTGGATGTGAAGGCGGCGGGCGTGAATTTCCCGGACATCCTTCTGGTGGAAGGCAAGTATCAGGCCCAGCCGCCCTTCCCCTTCATTCCTGGCACCGAGTGTTCGGGCGTCGTCTCCGAGCTTGGCAAGAACACGGCTGGCTTCAAGCCCGGTGACCGGGTTATCGTTGCGACCATGCTGGGCGGATTCGCCGAGCAGGCCGTGGCCCCGGCGGCCCAGGTCATCCCCATTCCCGATGTGATGAGCTTTGAGCACGCTGCGGCCTTCACCACGATTTACGGCACTTCCTATCACGCGCTGAAACAGCGTGCGAAGCTGCAGCCCGGCGAGACGGTTCTGGTGCTTGGCGCGGCAGGCGGGGTCGGTCTTGCCACCGTGCAGCTTGCCAAGGCGATGGGCGCGAAAGTGATCGCGGCAGCCTCATCGGCGGAGAAGCTCGAAGTCGCGAAAGAAGCGGGCGCCGACGAGCTCATTAACTATACCAGCGAAGACCTCAAGGCCCGCGTGCGCGAGATCACCGGAAACAAGGGCGTTGACGTGGTCTATGATCCTGTTGGCGGGGACTATTCGGAAGCCGCCCTGCGCGCCACGGGCTGGGGCGGGCGCTATCTCGTCATCGGCTTTGCGGCCGGCCCGATCCCGAAAATCCCGCTCAATCTCGCACTGCTCAACAGCCGCGATATCCTGGGCGTGTTCTGGGGCGCTTGGGCGGGCCGTAATCCGCGCGAGAACGCGCAGAACATGAAAGAGCTGTTCGACCTCTACGAGGCGGGCAAGATCACCCCTCACATCTCTGCGGCTTATCCGCTGGAGCAGTTCGCCCAAGCCTTTGGAGACATTATGGAACGCCGCGTGAAGGGCAAAGTTATCCTCACCTTCTGATTTCCGGTTATTATCCCTGCTTGCCGCACCCTATGGAGTTCACGATGATCCGTATGCTGACCGCTATCGCCGCCCTTCTCCTTGCCCTGCCCTCCGCGCAGGCGCGAAACGAACGTGCGGGCGAGCTGGAGTGGTCCATCATCATCCATGGCGGGGCGGGCGTGATCGAACGCGGGGCCATGGACGCGGAGACCGAGGCCGCCTACCGCGCTGCGCTGCAGGCCGCGCTGGACCTTGGCGGAAACATGCTGATGGACGGTGCCGATGGCGTGGACGTGGTGGAAGCCGTGATCCGCGTGCTCGAAGACGATCCGAAATTCAATGCCGGGCGCGGCGCGGTGTTCACCGCTGAAGGCCGGGTGGAGCTCGATGCCTCCATCATGGTAGGCCATTCTCGCGCGGCTGGCGCGGTGGCGGGCGTGACCGGTGTGCGTCACCCCATCTCGCTCGCCCGCGCCGTAATGGAGCACAGCCCGCATGTCATGCTGATCGGCGATGGCGCGGAAGCCTTCGCTGCCGAACGCGAGCTGGAAACGGCTGAACAATCCTTCTTCTTCACCGAACGCCGCTGGCAGGTCATGGAGCGCCAGGTCGAGCGTATGGGCCTTCCGGTGCCGCCGCGCCCTGAAGGCGCGCCGGAGCCGCAGCCGATCCGCGAAGGTGCGCTGGACCTTATGGAGCGTGAGCACCGCTTCGGTACGGTCGGGGTGGTCGTGATGGACACTCATGGCG
>JBJHCI010000408.1:0-2350 GCA_050485925.1 Maricaulaceae bacterium | reverse complement strand
CTACATCGGCATCGCTTTGGGCTTCATGAAACGCAGCCACCCGGCAAGGAGCAAGCGCGAGAACACGAAGGCGGTGAAGACCGAGGTGAGGATGCCAATACCCAGCGTGACGGCGAAGCCGCGCACTGGCCCCGCCCCCATCATGTAGAGCACGGCCGCCGCGATGAAGGTGGTCACATTGGCGTCCAGAATAGCCGACAGGGCGTGCTGATAGCCGTTCTCGATGGCGTTGGCGATGGTGCGACCGGATCGGTATTCCTCGCGGATACGCTCGAAGATCAGCACGTTGGCATCGACCGCCATACCGATAGTCAGCACGATGCCGGCAATGCCGGGAAGGGTGAGTGTGGCCTGCAAGCCCGACAGCCCGCCCAGTAGCAGGCAGATATTGACGATCAGCGCCAGCGTCGAAGCCATGCCGAAAAAGCCATAGGCCAGCAGCATGAACACGATGACTAGGCTGAAGCCGATAATGATCGCTGTCTGGCCCCGCTCGATGGAGTCCTGACCGAGACCGGCGCTCACCGAGCGTTGCTCCACCGGCGTCAGGCGTGCGGGCAGCGCACCGGCATTGAGCATGTTGGCAAGGTCGGTCGCCGACTGCACGGTAAACCCGCCATCAATCATGCCTGAGCCGCCCATAATGGGTGAGCGGATACGCGGCGCGGAAATGATCACGTCGTCCAGCACGATGGCAAACCGGCGGCCCACATTTGCAGCGGTCGCCTCACCGAAGGCACGTGCGCCGGAGGTGTTGAAGCGGAAATTGACCGAGGGCTGGCCGGCTTCGTTGAAGCCCTGGCTTGCATTGACCAGCTGCTCCCCGGTCACTAGCGCGCGGCGCTGTACGGCCAGATACGGCTCCTCGGGGTATTCGGTAGGCAGCGCCATGACACCCGGCGGCATCCGCCCCTGCCCGTCCATGCCCGGGTCCACATTGGCCTCCACCATGTGGAAGGTCATGCGCGCGGTGGTGCCGACAATATCGATGATGCGCTGGGGATCGCTTTCGCCGGGCACCTGCACCAGCACCCGGTCATCGCCCTGGCGCACAATGGTCGGCTCGGTCGTGCCGGTAGCGTCGATCCTGCGCCGGATAACCTCCACCGACTGGGTCACGGTGCGGCGCTGGATCGATTCAAAAGCCGCTTCGGTAATCGACACGCGGATCGTGCGGCCATCGGGATCCTGCTGGATGTTCAAGGTGCGGTCCAGACCGGGCTGGCCCATCTGGGTGGACACCGGCTCGTTGATCGACTGCAGGCGGCGCATCGCCTCGCTCATGTCGTCCGGCCGGGACAGGCGCACTACGACGCGGCCTTCCACAACGGCGGGCGCCGCCGTCAGAATGGCCGGCTGGTTGCGTAATACCGTGCGGACATCGTCAGCCAGCCGGATAAGGCGTTCGGAACGCACCTCGTCCATATCCACCTGGAAGACGAGGTGGGAGCCCCCGCGCAGATCAAGGCCGAGATTGACCGAGTTGGACGGCAGGTATTCCCACACACCCCGCGACGTCCCGTCCGCATTGAAGCGGCTGCTTTCGGAGACGAAATTGGGCAACAGGAACAACACCCCCACAAGGATGGTTCCCAGGATCAGTGCGATTTTCCAGCGGGCAAAATAAAGCATGGCGGGATGCAGATAGGACGCGTCGGCGCTGAGCGCTAGCCGCGTGCATCCTCCTCGCTGTCATCGTCATCATTGTCGGCCCGGCGCGAGCGGCTCGGCTCGGTGCGCGCGCGGACTTCAGAAATGGTGTGGCGCACCACTTTCACCCGCACGCCTTGCGACAGTTCGACCGTCAGCTCGTTGTCGGCGACGCGCGTGATCTTGCCGATCAGGCCGCCTGAGGTAACCACCTCGTCGCCGCGGCGCAGGCTTTCCACCATTTCGCGATGCTTCTTCACGCGCTGCTGCTGCGGACGGATCAGCAGAAAGTAAAACACCACGAAGATGAGGATGAACGGCAGAAGCTGGATGAGAAGGCCGCCCATACCGCCGCCGCCTGCGGCGGCCAGCGTGACGGAATCGAGAAATGCAGGCATGGAACAGTCCTTGGATGAAGGGGAAGGATTTGCGCGCGACTATATCCGCGCGCGCGGCCCATGCAACTGCGATACTGGCAATATATCAGGCTACAGGCCGGGACAGGGTCGGCACCCTAACGCCGGGGCAGATATTGCAGCGGATCGACCGGGCTGACCCCGCGCCGTATCTCGAAGTGGACCTGCACCCGGTTGGCCGCGCCGCTTGACCCCGCCTCAGCGATCAACGTGCCGGCATCCACCTGCTGGCCGACCGACACGCGCAGCACCGAAGTGTGGGCATAGGCGGTGACCCAGTCGCC
>JBJHCI010000407.1:0-2355 GCA_050485925.1 Maricaulaceae bacterium | reverse complement strand
CTGCACGCCTTTGGCCTGACGGGCAGTTCGGGCACCAGCTTTGGCCGGTTTGGCGGCGCGCTCATCACCCTCATCGTCTATCTGGCAGGCGGTATTGCCATTTTGTGGTACGCGCTGAGCTGAACGGACTGCGGGCCGTTGCGGGGCAGCAGTCCCGCCGTTATAGCCGGTGGCCATGACCGATAAAAACGCAAACGCCCCCGCCTCGCCCGCCAGCGGACCGGACACCAATGTCCTGTTGCCGCTGGCTGAAAGCCTGCTCAAACGGGCCATGGCCGCTGGGGCGGATGCCGCCGAAGTGATCCTTGGCGAATCCCGCTCGCTGGAGGTTTCGGTACGCGAGGGCGCGCTGGAAGATGTGGAACGCTCTGAGGGGCGCAGCGCGGGCCTGCGCGTCTTCATCGGCAAGCGCATGGCAGGCACCAGCTTTTCAGACCTGACTGATGAGGGCGCGAGCCTTGCGGTGGAGCGCGCCATCGCCATGGCCCGCGTGGCGCCGGAAGACCCGTATTGCGGCCTTGTCGAGCGCGAACAGCTTGCCCGCGCCATCCCCCATATCGATCTTTACGAGGATATGGACTGGGACGCTGCGGCACTCGAAGCCGAAGCGCTGGAAATGGAAGCTGCGGGCCGCGCGGTTGAGGGCGTTGCCATGGTTGCCAGCTCGGGCGCGAGCCTGTCGGCCAGCGCCGCCGTGATCGTCACCTCCACTGGCTTTACCGGTGCCAAGCGCGGCTCCATGGCGTCGCGCGGGATCGCGGCTATCGCGAAATCCGGCGAGGCGATGGAGCGCGATTACGACCAGCATTCCATGCGCCAGCGCGCCGCCCTGCGCAGCGCAGAAGAGCTCGGCCGCTCTGCCGGTGAGCGCGCCGTTGCCCGCCTTGGCGCAGAAAAGATGAAATCCGGCAAGATGCCGGTCGTCTTTGATGAGCGCGTGGCCACCAGCTTTCTTGGCGCGCTGCTGGGCGCGATCTCCGGGCCGTCAATTGCGCGCGGCACGTCCTTCCTGCGCGACAAGAATGGCGCGCAGATTTTCGCCGAAGGCATCGACATCATTGAAGACCCGCTAAAGCCGTGGGGCCATGGCAGCCGCGCCTTTGACGGCGAAGGCATTGCCACGCGCCCGCGCGCCATCATCGAGGATGGTGTGCTGACCGGCTGGCTCCTGAACGCTGCCAGCGCCCGCCAACTCGGCCTGCCACTGACTGGCCATGCCAGCGCCAATCCGGGCGGGCCTCCGGGCGTCAGCGTGTCCAATCTGCATCTGGCGCCGGGCGAGCGCTCACGCGCCGAACTCATCGCTGATGCGGGTAATGGCCTGCTGGTGACGGAGATGTTCGGGGCCTCGCTCAACTCCAATACCGGCGACTGGTCGGTCGGTGTGGCCGGCCACCGCATCGGGAACGGCAAGATCACCGGCGCGATCAGCGAGAGTACGGTGGCCGGGAACATGCTGGATATTTTCGCCCGGCTGCAGCCCGGCAATGATCTGGAATTTTCCGGCCGGATCAATGCGCCGAGCGTGCTGGTGGACGCGCTTTCCGTTGGCGGGCGCTAGCGCCGATCTCGACCTTCTGGCCGGGGCGGCGCGCGATGCCGGCCACCTCGTCATGGAGTATTTCGGCGAAGGCGCACGCCTGAAACACTGGGAAAAGCGCCCCGGTGATCCGGTCAGCGCAGCCGACATGGCCGCCGACGCCTTCCTGAAAGACACGCTGCTCAATGCCCGGCCCGATTATGGCTGGCTGTCAGAAGAAAGCCGGGCGGAACCCGGCTCATCGGGCCGGGTCTTTGTGGTCGATCCGATTGATGGCACCCGCGCCTTCATCAAGGGCCGCACCGATTTTTGTATCTCACTGGCCATCGTGGAAAACGGCCAGCCGGTTACTGCCGTGATCTGTGCGCCCGCACGCGGGGAGTTTTACACCAGCGTCAGCGGCGAAGGCGCGCTGTGTAATGGCGAACGCCTGCAGGTCTCGCAGCAAGCCGCCATTGCGGGCGCAAAGCTGCTGGGCGATGCCGGAAGGCTGGGCGATCTGCGCGCTATCGGCGCTGAGACGATCCACATCAATTCTGTTGCGCTAAGGCTCGCTCTCACTGCCAGCGGAGAGGCCGATGGGCTGGTGGCGGTGCGCCCCAAAAATGACTGGGATCTGGCGGCGGGCCATCTGATCGTTACGCAGGCGGGTGGACGCCTCTCCTCGCCGGACGGCGCGACGCTCAGCTATGATGACCAAAGCCACCGCCAGCCAGCGCCCATCGCGGCTGGTCCGGCGCTCCATGCTTTGCTATTGGAGCAGCTTGCCGGACGGATAAAGGAATCACCATGAGCCAGCAGCTTCTCCATCTCGT
>JBJHCI010000406.1:0-2356 GCA_050485925.1 Maricaulaceae bacterium | reverse complement strand
GATCTGTTCGGGCGGCACGTTGAATGTGCTCAGGACGATAGCCAGAAGGAATAGGCCGGCGCTCGGAATGCCTGCCGCGCCGATGGAGGCGATGGCGGCGGTAAAGGCGATCATGAAGTAATGGGTCAGCGTCAGGTCATAGCCGAAGGCCTGCGCGGTGAAGAGCGCCAGAATGCCCAGATAGAGTGCGGTGCCATCCATATTGATGGTCGCACCCAGTGGCAGGACCGAACCGGCCACCGAACGCTTCACGCCAAGATTATTGACCACGTTGGAGATGGTCACCGGCAATGTGGCCGAGGAGGAGGCGGTGGAATAGGCGACGGCCTGTGCATCGATAATGCCGCGCGCGAAGTCCAACAATGGCAGGCGCAATACGAACTTGATCAGCCCGCCATAGACCAGCACGGCATGGGTAAACAGACCAAGATAGACTGTAAGGATGAGAAGCCCGATGGAGGCAAAGGCTTCGATCCCCTGGCTGACCGTGGTGTAAGCGACCAGAGCGAACACCCCGAACGGGGCTACTTCCATCACCATGTGGGTGACTTTCAGCACCACATCGGAGGCGGAGTTGAACAGATCGCCCACCGGCTTGCCAGCCCTGCCCGCCATCAGAATACCGATGCCCAGCAGTACGGCAAAGAAGATCACGGCCAGCACATCGCCATCGGCAAGAGCGGCTACGGGATTATCGGGCACAATGGAGAGCAGGCGGCTGCCCAGCCCCTCGGCCTCGGTGGAGACGGGCACCGCGTCTGCACCGCCCAGATCCGCGCCCGCGCCAGGGCGGAAGACGAGGCCGAAAATAATGCCGATAATGTTGGCAAAGAAGGTGGTGGCGAAATAGAGCGCGATGGTCTTGCCGCCAATCGAGCCGAGTCGCTTTGGATCGCCCAGCGCATAGACGCCTGCCACCAGCGTGGTCAGGATCAGCGGCACTATAAGCATGCGGATGAGGCGGATGAAGAGGTCGCCGACCGGGCGTACCCAGCTCTCGATCCACTCGGCGGCCGCCTCCATACCCATGACCTGCGACATGGCGAGGCCAAACAGGATGCCGAGCACCAGAGCGCCGAGCACGCGCTTCCACAGCGCCGTTCCAAACCACCATTTCATGTGAGACGCGCTCCCCGGAAAGCCACAAATCAGTCGCCCGCAAGCCTAATCCGGGCCGGGCGCGCGTCAACGGGCCAGTGCGTGTGGCGAACCGGGCCTTAGAGAAGCGGAAGCTGGAAGGGCTGGAGACTAGCCCTGGCTTTCGCGCCGGCGGGTCAGCGTATCAAAGGTCTTGATGAAGACGATGCGCACCATCAGGAAGGTCCAGATCGCGCCGATGATCAGCAGGAACGGACCGTAGGGCTCGGTTGCCACAAGGCGCGAGACCAGCATGATGGTGACCGCCACGACCATGTGGCGGGCGACATGGCGCCAGGTCAGGTCCCGATAGCGGGCCGCGCGGTGGATCGTGCGCTCGGAAAACCAGCGCCAGGCCGCATTGGCCCGTCCGGCATCTCGCCGGTCGCGCTTGGGGACGGTTTGTCCGATATGCTGGATCGCATCAGTCATACGATCAGGATACGGAACTTTTATATGACCGTCAACATGAGTTCAACTTATTGAAAAATATCCAACTTACGTTATAAATGACAGTTTGATGACTGTCACAATTTTTAACAAAAGATGGATTCCGGCAGACGGGGCAGGGACGAAGGCGAAGAAGACCATGTCTGCCCCCTGAGACCACCTGCCACAGGCAACTCCGCCGGCTATCGATTGAGTCTTGCCGGGCGATAGGCTAGCTCGATAGCCATGAGCACCAACCTTCCCACCCTGCGCCAATTGCAATTCCTGATCGTCCTTGCCGAGCATGGCAATTTCAGCCGTGCCGCCGAGGCCGCCCACGTGACCCAGCCGACCCTGTCGGCGGGGATTAAGGAGCTGGAGTCCAGCCTTGGTGCGGTGCTGGTGGAACGCGGCGCACGCGGTGCCAGCCTGACGCCTGCGGGTGAGGCTGCCGTGGTGAGGGCGCGCACCATCCTTACCGAGGCGGAAGACCTGGTGCATGCGGCCCGTGCCGCCGGAGAACCGCTGACAGGCCAGTTCCGGCTCGGGGTCATCCCCACCATTGCGCCTTTTCTCCTGCCGCGCGTCCTGCCCGCTCTTGGCAGGGCGTTTTCCGGGCTGGAACTGTTCCTGCGCGAAGACCTGACCCATCGCCTCATCGAGGCCCTGAAGGAGCGCCGGCTGGATGCCGCCCTGATCGCGCTGCCCTATCAGGCCGCCGGCATAGAAACGCGCTCCATCGCCATGGACGAGTTCCTGTTTGCTGCGCCGCAGGACCACAAACTGGCCG
>JBJHCI010000405.1:0-2366 GCA_050485925.1 Maricaulaceae bacterium | reverse complement strand
GGAGTTATAGGCCATCATCTTGCCGGGATGGGCTTTCTGGATGGCTTCGGCAAAGCGCTTTGCCTCCTCCAGATTGGGCTTGGAGGTTTCCCACCAGAGGAGGTCGGCCACCTTGGCATAGGCCAGGCCACGCTTGATGCAGTGATCAACGCCCATGCCCTTTTTCAGGCGGAAGAAGCCCTCGGCGGTGCGGCCCGCGTCGAAATCGATGAACTCGTGATCGCGCGCGTCGATGTCGGAATTGATGAGCGTTGCGCTCTCCGCGTCCGTGCGGGCCACGGTGATGGTCGGCACGCCCGCAATGTCGGCGGCCAGGCGCGCGGCATTGAGGTTGCGCTCGTGCTGGCTCGTGGGGATCAGCACCTTGCCGCCCAGATGCCCGCACTTCTTCTCGGCGGCCACCTGGTCCTCGAAATGGACGCCGGCGGCCCCGGCCTCGATGAAGGCCTTCATGATCTCAAAGCAGTTCAGCGTGCCGCCAAAGCCGGCCTCGGCATCGGCCACGATGGGCGCGAACCAGTCGCGGCTCGCCTTGCCGGTCTCGGCCACTTCGATCTGGTCAGCACGCTGGAGCGTGCGGTTGATCTTGCGGGCGAGCTCCGGCGCGGAATTGGCCGGATAGAGCGACTGGTCGGGATACATCGCGCCTGCGGTGTTCGCATCCGCCGCCACCTGCCAGCCGGACAGATAGATGGCTTTCAGCCCCGCGCGCACCATCTGCATGGCCTGATTGCCCGAGAGCGCGCCCAGCGCATTGATATAGGGCTCACTGTTCAGGAGCTGCCACAGGCGGGCCGCGCCGCGCTCGGCCAGCGTATGGCTGACCTGAACCGAGCCGCGCAACTTGATCACCTCTTCGGGCGTGTAGTTGCGCTCAATACCGTCAAACCGGCCCGGCGCAGCGGCGGGAACGAGATCGTAGAATGTGGTCATGGCTGACCTCCTCATCAAAAGACTTGTGAGGGTTTTACAATGCATGTGCGAACGGGGGAGGGTTTTCAGCGGTGAAATGAGGCAGGGCTGTATGAAATCTGTATACTTGAAACTGTAATTGTGTAAATTTCATACAAGCGACCGGAGAGACCGCCATGGACGAAACGCAGGGCAAGCTGTTTGCGGGGGCGCGTTTGCGCCGTCTGCGCAGGGAGCTCGGCCAGTCACAGGGCGAGTTTGCGGCCAGCCTTGGCATTTCCGCCAGCTATCTGACCTTGCTGGAGCGCAATCAGCGTCCGTTGACCGCGCGTGTCCTGCTGGCGCTGGCCGAGAGCCATGACATTGATGTGCGCGCCTTTGCCAGCGAAGCCGACCGCCAGCTTGTCACCGATCTGACAGAGGCGCTCTCCGATCCGGTGCTGAAGGGCGCGGAGCTGGACGCGCGCGACATACGCGAACTCGCCGATGCCCACCCGCGCGCGGCTGAAGGCTTTGCCCGACTCTATCTCGCTTATCGCGAGACTCAGGCCGCCACGGCTGATCTCGCCGCACGGCTCGGCGATGGCGGGGGCGGGCAGGTCTATTCCGCGCTGGAGGCGGTGCGCGACGCGTTGGACAGCGCGCAGAACCATTTCCCCGCGCTCGAAGATGCAGCCACTGACCTGCGCGCCTCGGCGAAGCTCGACGAGGAAGGCGCCGAGGCCGGGCTTGCCCTCTGGCTGCGCAGCCAGCACGGCGCGGCGGTGCGCACCTATGATGACGCGGTGATGGGCGGGGCGCAGCGCCGGTTCGATTTCCATGCCCGCAAGCTCCTTCTGGCCGAGCGGCTTTCTGCGCCCACGCGCCTCTTCCACACCGCAACGGCGGTCGTGCTGCTCGATTGCGCCGAGGCACTGGATGCGCAGATGGCGCGTGCCGCCTTTCCCGATCCGGCGGCGGCCCGGCTCTACCGGGCGAGCCTGGCGAGCTATACGGCGGCGGCGCTGCTGATGCCCTATGACCGGGTATTCGAGGCGGCAGAAGCCAGCCGCTATGACATTGATCTTCTGGCCCGGCGCTTCGGGGCGAGCTTTGAACAGGTCTGCCATCGCCTCACCACACTGAACCGTCCGGCGCGGCGCGGCGTACCCTTCTTCATGATGAAGACCGATGCGGCGGGCAATATCACCAAGCGGTTCGGCGGCGGGGTGATCCCGTTTGCCCGCTCAGGGGGGAGCTGCGTGCGCTGGCGGCTGCATGATGCGCTGCGCATGCCCGAGCGCGTGCATGTGCAGGCGGTCGAGCTGACCGACGGGGCGCAATATCTCTCCGTAGCGCGCGCGGTGGAGCGCATTCTGCCCGGCGGGGCGGCAAGCCTTTCTGTCGTAGCGCTCGGCTGCGAGATGAAGGAGGCCCACCGGCTGGGTTATGCCGCGCCGCAGGACACCCCCACC
>JBJHCI010000404.1:0-2375 GCA_050485925.1 Maricaulaceae bacterium | reverse complement strand
GACATGGCCCGTAGATCAGCGGCGATCTGGATGCGCATGGCGTCGGCAACGGTCCACAGCCGCATCCGCCCGCCATGCCGGCGCACACCGTGCAACGGCCGAATGAAACCCAGGCGCTGTAATGGCCGGATCAGGCTGGCCGTCGCCTCACCGTCCACCGCGCCAGGCTGGCGGGCATCTCCGAACAGTTCGGTATCGGTAAGCACTTCGCGCTGTCGCCAGTCATAGGTCAGCAACGCAGCGAGCGCCGATGGGTCCTTCAGGGCAAACTCTGCCCGCGGTGAGTGCAACATGATGATCCCCGCCAATGGAACGTCATTCATCACACGGACAGTTCACTTATTACGTTAACTGAGCGCGTTTAATGAACGTTTAGCGGTGAGACATTGAGAAATGGTAAACGCTTATTTACGCATTGTGCGCAAGCCGTTTGAAATGCCTGGACAGCGAAGAGCGGAGCCAACCGATAGTGACGAACATCTTACGGGCAGGCTTGGCGGCCCTGAACCGCTGGGCCGTGGTCAGCGAGCCGGGCGGACGTTTCCTCTGGATACTGGCCCGCGAGCCGCAAATGGACACCGATACGCTGCAGGCGCGGCTGGCATCGCTGCAAGAGACCGGATTTGATACCGGGGCGCTTCTTTTTCCCCAGCAGTAGAGGCGGCCGGACGACGTGCCCCATTAGTCAGGCCGATAGGCACACCCTGACATCGCCAATACCATTGACGGCTATCGACCTCGGGCGGGAAAGCCTTTAATCCTTCACATCATGGACATGAAAACCCGCACCAAGCCCGCCAGTGGCAATGAGCGCGCCGCCCAACGCGAGGCGACGCAAAGCCGCATCCTGGATGCGGCGATCACCCTGTTTGCCCAGCGTGGCTTTGCCGGCGCTTCGGTGAGCGATGTGGCGCGCGCCTGCGGCGCACCCGTGCCGCTCATCATGTATCATTTCAAGTCCAAGCAGGGCTTGTGGGAAGCCGCCATCGGCCTTCTATTTCAGCGCGTGGAAAAGCGCCTGAATGATGAGATGAAGGCGCGTGAGGGACTGTCCGGACTCGACTTCTACAAGGCTGCGATCCGCGCCCATAACCGCACGCTCGCAGCCTATCCCGAACATATGCAGGTGCTGGTACAGGAAGGCGCGGAGCGTACCGAGCGGCTGGAATGGCTGATCGAAAGCCACCAGAAGAAGTTCAACGACCAGATCGTTGCGCTGATCGAAGCGGCCCAGCATGACGGGCTGATCGCCAAGGCGGATCCCCAGCACCTGAAATTCGTGCTGTCGGGTGCCTTCTCCCTGCCGATCATCCTGGCCCCGGAATACGCGATCATGACCGGGCGTGATGCGCTCGATGACCGGCAGATCGAAGCCCATATCGATACCTGCCTGGAACTGATCCTGAAGCCGGTCTGACTTCACGCCATTGTCCGGCAACCGGGGTTGACCTCGCATGCAAGGCGGGGTTATGCCCCCGCCCGCCTGCTCAAGGCAGGCGATATTATGGGAAGTCTGATGGGCGGCAGTTCCAGTAGAACTGGACACAACTCAGCGCCCTCCGGCCTCTAGACGCCGGGTGATCCGGCTGCGGCTTGTCCATTTCAGGACCCGTATTTTCGTCTGATCCACCCGCGTTTGATGGCCCATGAGGGCCAGACATTCGCGCGGGTGTGAGGACTTGCCTCACTTCGCTTCATCCGTTTGCGCGCCGGGACATCGGCTGATGTCTCAGCGCGCCGCCACGCACACCCCTTGGCGGGATGCGGGCAGGCAAGGAGGCCGATCATGGACGAACCGTCGAGTAGGCGGGCCGTGATGCGGCCCACAGGACGTGGCGGCCTGCGCGATCAATCCATCTCAAACGCCCGTGGCAGGATGTCCGGCGCGCACTGACCTTTTCATGTCGAGGAGGCCGGTGCGCCTCGATCAGCCTTCTGACGGGCCAGACGAAACGCCCTGTCAGGAGGATCTGACATGACGAATGCCCACATCGCGGCTGCGATCCGCGACTTTCTGAACAATAACGATGCCGCGTCTATCAAGGCGGCTTTGGCTAGCCTGCACCCAGCTGATATCGCCAATGCGATTCTCACGCTGAGTCCCGAGGAAGTGGCCCGTGTGCTGGCCGCGCTGGGTGTGGAGACGGCGGCGGAGATCTTCGGTTACCTGCCCGCCGACATGCAGGCCGAAACGGCGCTCGCCATGGAACGGGATGCACTGGCAGCCCTTATCACGGCGATGTCACCCGACGAGCGGGCGGACCTCTTCAACGCCTTGCCCAAAGAGCTCCAGGACCGGCTCCTGCCCGTTCTGGCACGGGCAGACCGTGAGGATATCCGCAAGCTGTCCTCCTACCCGGAAGGCAGTGCCGGCG
>JBJHCI010000403.1:0-2382 GCA_050485925.1 Maricaulaceae bacterium | reverse complement strand
GCAGGCGTCCGACAGCCGATGGTGCTGCCGGTGACCAACCCTGACTATCCGGCAGAGCCGGTAAAGAGCGTCACGAACCGGCCTTCGCGGGTGCATCCACCTGCCCCATGGCGGCTGTGTAGCGGAGCACGGCAGGCACGCTGAGCAGAACCAGGGCTGATGGCAGAAGGGCCACCGTGAACCGTACCCAGAAAAGGGCGCGGTCAGACTGCAGCTCTGCTCCCGAGATAAAACCGCCAATGCCCAGAACCAGCCCGACAATGAGGGGTCCGAGAGCCAGCCCGCCCTTCTCCACCGCCGTCCAGACACCCGTAAACGTCCCAGCGGCGTCCCGACCGTCTTCCCTGGCCTGGTGGATGATATCGGTCAGCATGGCAAAAGGCAGAAGCTGCAGCCCGCCGAACCCCACACCGACCACACCGCTCATGGCAATCGCGAGATTCCAGTCATCGGGCCCAGCTGCCAGAAAGAGCCCGGCAAGGCCCGCCACCGTTATGAGAGCCGCTGCCAGATAGGCCGGCACCTTGCCGGTCCGGCGCGATACCAGAGCCCACAGAAACATCGAGACTATGGTTCCGCCCAGCAGGGCCAGGAAAACGATAGAGATCGCACCCTCGCTGCGCGCTGCAATGTGCGTCACGTAGTAGGGCGTGGCACCGGTGAAGACGCCCAGACCGCCAAGCTGAACGATATAGGCCAGAGCCAGCATCCGGAACCGGCTATCGCGGACGGCATCAAGGAAACGGGCCTTGCGCGCCTCGGGCGGCGGCGGAATGACGGGCGCTTTGGCTGTACCAAAAAAGGCGACCAGCATGGCCGCCGCACAGATCCCGCCAAGAACCCAGGACATGGCAGCAAATCCGCCCCGGCCGCCGCCAAACGCCTCCAGAAGGGCCGGTGCCGCGGCAGCCCCGGCGAGCACGCCTGTCATGGCGAAGCTCATGCGGTAAGCCATGATGGAGGCGCGTTCGTGCGGGTCCGCACTCATCTCCGCGGGCATTGAGAGGTAAGGCACGGCAAAGACCGTGTACGCGGTCGCGCTGAGCACATAGACGACCAGGACATAGAAGAAGTTCATCCGTTCGCCGGGAAGCTCGGGCGCGCTAAACAGAAAGACAAAGCTCAGCGCGGTAAGAATGCCCCCTGCCAGAAGAAAGGGACGCCGGCGCCCCCAGGGCGAGCGGGTGCGGTCCGATATCCAACCCATGAAAGGATCCGTCAGCATGTCCCACAGGCGTGGCAGGAAGACCGCCAGACCGGCCCATGCCGGCGAGACCGACAAAATCTCCGTGAGGTAGTAGAGCAGCAGGACACCCGGCACTGTCAGATAGATACCGGTACCTATCGAACCAGTGCTGAAGGCCAGAACGATACGTCGGGGCGTTCTCTGCACGGCGTCCTCCCGCATGGCTTCGTACGACCGGCAGACGCTCAAGGCCGTAAAGACCCCCTAATGCGCCTGGGCCCGGCACACGCGCCCTTGTCCATTGACTAAAACTGAAAATGAAGCCATCCTCATATTTAGTCAACATGAACGCCCCAGATTGGATATGAGCATGAGCCAAGCCGCCCACGAAATCAGCAAATTGTCCCATTTTACCGCGGGCGAGGACGTGGGGATATCGTCATGGATCCCCGTCAATCAGACTATGATTTCGGACTTTGGCCGTGTCACACTGGACCCGGACCCGATGCATATCGATCCCGATTGGGCCAATGCCAACGGGCCTTATGGCGGCACTATCGCTTTCGGCTTTCTCACACTGTCCCTGCTCACCCACATGCTGCACGATGCGATGGGGACGGACCCCCAGCGGGTGGACGGCAAGAACGGACACTTCCTGAACTACGGCATGGACTATCTGCGCCTGCTCTCCCCGGTGAAAGTGGGCAGCCGCGTGCGGGGACGGTTCAAAGTGTCGGAGACCCGGACCGATGCAAAGGGGCGCAATATCGTAAAGTTCGGCTGTGAGGTTGAAATCGAGGGCAGCGACCGTCCGGCGCTTGTCGCCGAGTGGCTGTCGATCTGGATGCCGAACGACGCCGCATAGCCGGCCTGAGCGCACTTCCATGCTGATCCATGACCCGGACCCGTCCACCATGAATGCACTGCCCAGCCTGGCCGATGGCGTGCCGCCAACACTGCCGCGGATCAGCGACTATGTTGCTCTCTACGCGGAACTCACGCCGGACGCCGACGCCATGGTGCTGGACAGCGAACATGTCACCTACAGGGAGTTCAGCGCCCGCGTTGATGCACTGGCCAAAGCCCTGATGGCAGCGGGCGTGAACAAGGGTGATCGTGTCGCCACGCTCGCCACACCCAGTCCCGACTATTTTCTGGCATTTCTCGCAACGGCGTCCATCGGAGCCATATGGGTC
>JBJHCI010000402.1:0-2385 GCA_050485925.1 Maricaulaceae bacterium | reverse complement strand
CTTCTCCTGTCTAAGCCGCACATGCTGCTGCTGGACGAACCGACCAACCATCTGGACGCGGAAAGCGTTGCCTGGCTCCAGCATCATCTTGAAAACTATGAAGGTGCGGTACTGATCGTCACCCACGACCGCTATTTCCTCGACTCCATCACCACGTGGACGCTGGAACTCGATCGCGGTCAGGGCATCCCGTACAAGGGCGGGTATTCGGACTGGCTGGAGCAGAAGACCAAGCGGCTGGAACAGGAATCGCGCGAGGAAAGCGCCAAGCAGCGCGCGCTCGCCCGCGAGCTGGACTGGATCCGCTCCAGCCCGAAAGCGCGGCAGGCCAAATCCAAGGCGCGTATCAAGTCATACGAAGAGATGCGCGATGCGGCGGAGAAGGAGAAAATCTCCACTGCCACCATCCGTATTCCGCCGGGCCCGCGCCTGGGCGGCAATGTGGTCGAGTTCGACAATGTGTCCAAAGGGTTTGGCGACAAGCTGCTGATCAAGGATCTCTCCTTCAAGCTGCCGCCGGGCGGCGTGGTCGGCGTGATCGGCCCGAACGGCGCAGGCAAGACCACGCTCTTCAAGATGATCGTCGGCGAGGAGCAGCCCGATAACGGCACGGTGAAGATCGGCGAGACGGTCAAGCTCGGCTATGTGAACCAGTCCCGCGATGCGCTGGATGGCAAGAAGACCGTCTGGGAAGAGATTTCAAACGGCCACGACATGATCTCGCTCGGCGGCCATGAAGTGCCGAGCCGGGCCTATGTCGGCGCGTTCAACTTCAAGGGCGGCGACCAGCAGAAGAAGGTCGGCGTTCTGTCGGGCGGTGAACGCAACCGGGTGCATCTGGCCAAAATGCTCAAAGAAGGCGGCAATTTGCTCCTGCTCGATGAACCGACCAACGATCTCGATGTGGAAACCCTCTCGGCGCTGGAAGCGGCGCTGGAAGACTTTCCGGGGTGCGCCGTGGTCATCTCGCACGACCGCTTCTTCCTTGACCGGATTGCCACCCACATCCTCGCCTTTGAGGGCGACAGCCATGTGGAATGGTTCGAGGGCGCATTCTCTGACTATCTGGAAGACAAGAAGCGCCGCCTCGGCACCGACGCTCTGGTGCCTACGCGCGTGAAATTCCAGAAGTTCGAGCGTTAGGCTTCCCCAAACCCGCCACCGCCCGGCGTTGCGATTTCTATCGTGTCGCCGGGCGATAGCTGGACCGAGAACAGGGCGGGCTGGTCCTCTGTTCTGCCATCAGCGCGGATGATACGCGCCGCGCCGGGCGCACCGTTTTGGCCGCCCGCAAGGCCCGGCGGGCTGATCTTGCGCCGTCCTGACAACAGGGCGGCCTCCATGGCCTCCAGGAACTGGATGCGGCGCACCGAGCCATGTCCGCCGCGATGTTTGCCCTTGCCGCCGGAGCCCTCGCGCACGGTGTGGGCGAGGACGCGGACGGGGAAGCGCTGCTCCATGATTTCCGGATCGGTGAGGCGTGAATTGGTCATGTGGGTGTGGACCGCATCCGTGCCGTCAAAGCCGGTTCCATCGGCGAGAATGCCGGCCCCGGCGCCGCCGCATATCGTCTCGTAATACTGGTATTGTTCGTTTCCGAAGGTAAAATTGTTCATCGTCCCTTGCGCGGCGGCCATGCGGCCCGTAGCAGCAAAAAGTGCATCGACCACAAGCTGGCTGGTCTCCACATTTCCCGCTACGACGGCACCCGGAGGTTCGGGCGCAAGAAGGGTGCCCTCAGGGATGATGATCTCGACGGGTTTCAGGCAGCCCTCGTTGAGGGGGATCTGGTCCTCGACCAGGCAACGCAGAACGTAGAGCGCGGCAGCGCGGGCAACCGCGCTCGGCGCGTTGAAATTACTCATCAGCTGGGGCGAGGTGCCGGTGAAATCGATTTTCGCATGGCCTTCGCCGGGCCTTGTGGTGATGGTGACGCAGATGCGCGCGCCATCGTCCATCTCCATCACGGAAGAGCCACTTTTCAAGGCGCCGACGACGCGGCGCACAGCCTCCTCCGCATTATCCTGCACGTGGCCCATATAGGCGCGCACCGTATCTAGCCCCTGCTCGGCGATCAGGCGTCTCAGACTCTCCGCGCCGCGTGCGCAGGCGGCCAGCTGGGCCTTCAGGTCCGCGATATTGCGCTCCGGTGCGCGGGCCGGATAACGGCCGGAGGCCAGCGTGGTTCGCACCGCCTCCTCATCAAAATTCGTATCCGAAAGAATTTTCACGCAATCGAAGACTACGCCCTCCTCCTCGATGGACTTCGAGAAGGGCGGCATGGAGCCGGGCGCGATCCCGCCCACATCGGCGTGATGCCCGCGCGCCGCAACGAAGAAGAGACGCTCTCCCGCCGCGTCGCATACGGGCGGGATCACGGTAATG
>JBJHCI010000401.1:0-2394 GCA_050485925.1 Maricaulaceae bacterium | reverse complement strand
CCTCTCATTTCACCGAGGTCGTTATCGCGCCTGCCGCCGACGATGCGGCGCTGGAAATCCTCGCCGCGAAGAAGAATGTGCGGGTGCTGCTGACCCGCGCTATGGCGGATCCATCAGAGGCCGGGTGGAGTGTGAAATCGGTCGCGGGCGGGCTGCTCGTCCAGTCACGCGATACCGGCCATATCCTGCCTAAAGATCTCAAAGCCGTCACCGAACGTGCCCCGAGCGAAACCGAGCTGGCGGATCTCATCTTCGCCTGGCGCGTCGCCAAGCATGTGAAATCCAACGCAATCGTCTATGCCAAGGGTGGCACCACGGCCGGGATCGGCATGGGCCAGACCAGCCGGCTCGATGCCGCCGTGCTGGCCGCGCGCAAGGCGGAGCTCGCGGCGAAGGAGAACGAATGGGACGAGCCGCGTACGCGCGGGTCTGTCTGTGCCTCGGATGCCTTTTTCCCGTTTGCCGACGGGCTGAATGCCGCCATCGAGGCGGGCGCGACCGCGATCATCCAGCCGGGCGGCTCGATCCGCGATGACGAGGTTATCAAGGCTGCGAACGAAGCTGGCCTTGCCATGGTCTTCACCGGCATGCGCCATTTCCGGCACTGAAGTGATTTGCCAATTTGTAATTTGCCCAGGCTGATGGAAACGGGCTTTTCCCTTCTGCTTCAATCCACGGCGCGGAAATGTGCACATGTTTATGTACCTGATGGCGGCGTCTGCCCTTGCCGCGTCTCAACCCGGTGAGGTCCCGTCCACTCTGGCCGAGATTTCTGTCGTTCGCGAAAACGGGGTTATTGAAGCGGAGTACCGCTTTCATCAGGAGGCCCCGGCCTGGGTGTTCTACCGGTCCGGGCGTCAGCGCGTTTCGGGCGCACACTGGCGCGGCGAGGTCTGGGAGATTCTCACGCCCGGCGTCGTGCTTGTGGAGGATGGGCACTATGCCTATCTCGCGGCCGAGAGCGGCGGCGATGTACCGTCCACCGTGTCCGTTCGTTTCACTCCCCGCCACGTCGGGCTGGCTGCCGATTACGATCCCGCGCTCGTCTTTTCAGATGGTTCGGTGGCGCTGTTCTCCGACCAGTTTGACGTCTTCCCCCGCGAAAGCGCGGGCGCCGTCGCGGATCTGCCTTCCGACCTCAACACGGCAGAGGACCTGCCCATGCGCCCGTCGCGCACATGCTGGCGCGATGCAGGCGGGCCCATCCTCTACAGGGGCGAGGAACACGACAGCGCCTGCGGCTCCAACGCGCAGACCTACGTATTTTTCGGCAGTGACGGCGTGACCACAACCCCCGCCCTTGCCACGATCCTCGACACGGGACTTCCTGAATGGATCCGGGCGCAGATTGCCGACTTTTCGCCGGAGGTGGCGGGCTGGTACACCGGCCAACTTGGCGAGGGGCTGAGCAGCCGTCCGACCATCATGGCAAGCTGGAATGGCCCTTCTGAGGGTGTGACAAGCATGGGCGGAAGCGTTCTGCCCGGCCTCATCGTCATGGTGTTCGAGGGCAGCGGCCTGCTGGAGCCGTCGCCGCAGGTCACCGGCCATATACGCTGGTTCATAGCGCACGAAGTTGCCCATTTTTGGCTAGGCCAGACCGTGCGCTACGCGTATCAGCGCGATATGTGGATTACTGAGGGCGGAGCTGATCTTGCAGCCCTGCGCGCGTTGGAGGCCCTCGACCCGGACTGGCAGGGCAGCAACGCCTTCCTCCAAAGCGCGCTCAATGACTGCCTATCACGGGTGTCTGCGCCTATCGACACCGCGGCCGGGCGCGGCGATTTCCGGGTTTACTATGCCTGCGGCACCATTTTCAGCCACAGTCTGGAACACGCCACCGGGCGAAGCTGGCTGGACCTGCTGGCTGGGATGATCGCGGCAACCCGCGATGCAGGCGTACTGACCCGGGCCGATTGGCTCTCCGTTCTCGACGATACGGCGAGGGGCGGTGAGATTGCCGCCATCATCCGGGACTTGCTGGAGAACGGTGCGCAGGACAGTGTAGGGACGATTGCCACCCTGTTGGAGGCTGCCGGTGTTCCTCACACGCGAGATGACGAGGGCCAGATACGGCTTGCGCCCTAGCGCGGCCGCCAGTCTGATTCTTTCTCTGCTGGCCCTTGGCGCCTGTCAGGCCCGCACCCATGATCTCGATCACTGGCGCGAGGCGATCGCTCCGCATGTCAGGGTCATGATGCCGGAGGAGGCGGACGGGCCTGTGCCTGCCGTGCTGATGTTTTCCGGCTGTGGCGGTGTGATCAGCGTGCAGAGCGAGTATGGGGCGGTTGCCAATCAACACGGCGTGGCGGCTGTGATCATCGATTCCCACGCCGTGCGCGGTATCGGCCCCATTGGCGCACGGCTCTACACCTGCACCGCTTTACGGATGCG
>JBJHCI010000400.1:0-2397 GCA_050485925.1 Maricaulaceae bacterium | reverse complement strand
AGCCAGTACCGTGAAATCCTTCCCCAGATACTTGTTGATGGTCTTGGCCTTGGCCGGGGACTCAACGACGACGACGTTCATCAAAACTTGGCTGCCCTGCTTGGAATTCGGCCCGTCCGGCCCGGCGCGCGAAAGTGGGGGGCGTGCCGCTCCAAGTCAACATGGCTTGGCGTGATGACCCGCATAAACACGTTAAACGTGTAATTAATCTTAATTGCACCTATTATGAATATGCGCCAAACTGGCGCGATAGCATCATCGGGATTCCCTCATGACCGACGATACCGTTCCGAATATACCAGCTCCCGCCCCCGATCTTGTGGCGGACTATCTGGCTGATCTGCTGCGGTCCATGACCAGCCTGGCCGAAGCGGCAGACCTTCCAAGATCCGTGAAGGCGCTTCGCCACGCGCTTGTGACGGTGAATGAGGAGCGGCTGAGAGAGAACATCGCCTGCGTGGAACGGGCCGCTTCAGACCGCTAGCCGCACCATCCCGCCCGGATCAATCTCGCACCGCCCGGCCAGTTCCAGCTCCACGAGAGCGGCCATAACGATAGGCGCAGGCGCGCCGGACAGGCGCACCAGCTCGTCGCGACTGATGGGCGAAGGGCTCAGAAGCGCCGCCACACGTTCGCGTACATCATCCGCCGCCCGGTCGATGGACTCGCCATATTCGGGGTCGTCCTCATAGCTGCCACCAGCCGGTTCGCTCATCGCCCCCCGGCGCGCGCCTTCCAGCACGGCGACGACGTCTTCTGCGGTTTCGATGAGTGCGGCCCCGTCACGCAGCAGCCGGTTGGTGCCCTTGGCGCGCGGGTCCAGCGGCGAACCGGGCACGGCCATCACCTCTCGGCCCTGTTCCAGCGCATAGCGCGCCGTGATAAGCGAGCCGGAGCGTTCGGCGGCCTCGACCACTACCACGCCTATGGAGAGCCCCGAGATCAATCGGTTGCGCCGTGGGAAATCGCGCGCCTGCGGGGTGTAGCCGGGCGGGGATTCGCTCACCAAGAGGCCCTTTTCGGCGATGGCCGCGTGCAGATCGCGGTGCTCGGGCGGGTAGATGCTGGTCAGCCCGCCTGCCAGCACGGCTACCGTACCGGTTTCCAGCGATCCGGCATGAGCCGCACCATCAATTCCGCGCGCCAGACCGGAGACGACGATCACGCCGCGCTCGCCCAATTCACGCGCCAGCGTGCCGGCAAAGCGCAGACCCACGCCGGAGGCGCTTCTGGCGCCCACCATGGCGCAGGTGACGCGGTTCTCCAGCTCAAGTGGGCCGAGCGTCGTGATGACGGGTGGGGGTGGGTCGGTAACGGCCAGGCTGTCAGGAAATTCCGGCTCGCAGGCACATAGCAGCCGCGCGCCGATCCGGTCCAGCCAGTCGAGCTCGGCTTCGGCTTCCTCGCGGCTGGCAGGCTTCAGCGCCGTCGCGCGGCCACCGCGTTTTGCAAGATCGGGCAGGGCATCCAACGCGGCCTCTGGCGTCTTGTAGCGCTTGATGAGCTCGTTGAAGGTAACCGGGCCCACACCGCGCGTGCGCGCCAGCCTCAGCCAGGCGATACGGCCCGGCGGGGTGAGCGCCGTGCGCTTCACCCTTTCTTCGCTCCGATGCGCGGCTCCTCACCCTTTAGTAGGCGGGCGATATTCTCCTTGTGCCGCCACCAGAGCAGGGCGGCGAGGAAGAGAGCAAGAAGGGCCACATCGGGCCGGGAGTGGGCCAAAGCCAGAAGCGGCGCGATGGCGGAGGCCACGAGGGCGCTAAGGGACGAAATCCGGAAGACCAGTGCCATGCCGAGCCATGTCGCGCAGACCAGCAGGCCCACCGGCCAGGCGGTAGCGAGCAATACGCCAAGGAAGGTCGCGACGCCTTTGCCGCCCTTGAAGCCGAGCCAGACCGGGAAGCAATGGCCGAAGAAGGCCGCTCCGCCGGCAACCAGACCAGCCGTAGGCGAGATGGCGAAGGTGAAGATCAGGGCAGCGATCCCGGCTTTGCCGGAATCCAGCACTAGCGTAGCCAGAGCCAGATCCTTGCGGCCCGTGCGCAACACGTTCGTCGCACCGATATTGCCCGAGCCGATGCCGCGTATATCGCCAAGGCCTGCCAGTTTCACGATGACAAGGCCGAAGGGGATAGAGCCCAGAAGATAGCCGCCAATGACGGCCAGGATGATGGCAAGTTCGGTGGGCAAGGCGCGCTACTCCGCGTGGTGGGCGTACACCATGGCCCCCTCGACCCATGTCTTCAAGACACGGCCTTGGAGGCGGCGGCCGGTAAAGGCGCTGGGCGAGGGGCTGTAGAGCCCGTCCTTCCCGTAAATGACCGGCGCTGACGGATCGAAGAGGATGAGATCGGCAGGCGCGCCTTCCTCCATGCGGCCCTGTTCAAGGCCTAGAAG
>JBJHCI010000399.1:1156-2407 GCA_050485925.1 Maricaulaceae bacterium | reverse complement strand
GAAATCGCCTCTCGGTCGGGTAGGGCTTGCTGAAGGATTTGTTGCAGATCCGCGGCGTCAATCGCGTGTAACTCCACGAACTGGATGACCGGGCGCATGCTGGACGGCGCGGCCTGCCGTGCGCGGGACATAATAAATTGCGGTGCCTGGCTTCGTAGTTCGGCTTGGGTGGTGATGGTGAAGCGGCCTTCGCGATACTGCACGGCGAGGCCGTAATTGCGCAACGCGTCGCTGACCATGTCGAGAAACACGGTACGCTCCATCTCCTGAACGGTGCGCAGGGAGACCATCTCGCTCATTTCGGCTACGCCGGGGCCCAGTATGAAAGGCTGGTCAAGAATTTCACCGAACACGACGTTGATGAAGCGCGGCACGGGCTGGGCGGGGATGGTAACGCTGATGGGCGCGCCCCGAAGTGCCGGCAAGGCATCGCTCGTACCCGGCACCGTGGAGACGCCGGAGGCCGGGATCCGGCGCCGGGTCACTTCGCCAGAGCGGGCGGCCGGGGGCGTCTCAAGGGCCGCCTCCGCGGCGTCCTCCCAGTCTGCCGCAGGCGGAGCCGCCCGCTCGGTTTCCACCGGACGGAAGGTCTCCCAGCTCCCGTGCTGAACCGAGGCGCAGCTGGCGGTGAGCAGGCAGGCGGCAGGCAAAAGAATTACGGGCGCGCGGCGCATACTAATTATCCGTCATTGGGAATGCAGAAATTTCGCGGGTCTCGGCTTCACGTTCAAGCCTGACAGACGCACCCGATATACTGGCAACGGTCCAACCTTGCTGGAGCTCATCCCCCTCACGCAACAGCATCACTCCCCCATTACTGCCAAAGAGCATTATTGTCCATTCGCCAGCCTCGCGCACCAGGGCGGCAAGGCTGGGATCGGCCAATGCGGCTTCAACATCGGTCAGGCTTGGCGTGGACGTGTTCGCAATGCCCTGTGAGCCCCGTGCGACATCGGCATCGGGGAACAGGCCTGCTGCGGCGATGCGGACGACGTCACGGTTCACACTCGCGGCGTCGGCGAGCTGCGGTATCGTAACTGGCCCGCCCGCCTCCCGACCGGCCAGGCTATCCGGCTGTGCGCCGCCGAACCAGCCTGCGGCCAGGGCAGCCACGCTCAATGTGGCAGCAAGGAAGAGGCGCAGGGCTGGCGTCATGTGCTCTCACCATCAGCCTGAAGTCTGGCCGGGGCGAGGAAGTTCATCCGCACCGTATTGTTGGCGCGCTGCCACTCGAAGCGTACCGGTATGATC
>JBJHCI010000399.1:0-1146 GCA_050485925.1 Maricaulaceae bacterium | reverse complement strand
GGTATGATCAGGCTGTCGGCCTCGGCGAGCCGCGCCATGAAGGCGAGGAATTGTCCGTTACGATCCTGCGCGCTCAGGCTGATCTCAAAATACATCGCGGACGCACCAAGCGGTTGGGGATCAGGCCGCACGTCCACGCGTACGCGTTCCAGGCCAGCGGCATTGGCGATCGCCGCGATGTCGCCCTGCAGGCGGGCGGACACGATCCCGGCGGTGCGTCCCTGCCAGAAACGCTCCTCAAGCGACCGAACCCCTGCGCGCGCTTCCTGCGCCCTTTCAGGCCAACCGGTTTCAGCTGCAATGGCTTGCTGCAGGCGCAGATCGCGTTCCAGTTGCTCGGCCTGCTGGCGTTTGGCGGCGACGTCCTCTTCCAGCGCCAGATAGGAGGTGACGGCCAGTAGGACGGCCAGAACGGCCAGCCCGGCCAGAACGCGCGGCGTGAGCTGGGCACGCAGCTTCAGGGAATAGTCGCGAAGGGTGGCGGGCGCGTTCATCCGGCTTGACCTGCTATGACGGCTTCAATGCGCCAGAGATTTTGCTGGCCGAGCGGTGCGAAGCGCACCTCAGTCAGGCGCGGATGGGCTTCGAGCATTTCCACCAGCCCTGCAGGGCTAACGGTTTCGGTGGATCGCAGCACGATTTCGAGGCGCTGATCGGTGATGAGGGTTCGCTCGAGCTGGGTACCTGCCTCGGCCGCAGCCTCGGCAAAGACGGCCATCATTTCAGCTGGGTGAGAGACAGCCAGCGCGTTTCGGTATGCGTCTATCTCCAGCCGTGCGGTCTGCACGGTATTGCGCGCCTCTACCACTTCGCTTGTGGCGCCCTGCAATTGCGACAGGGCCTCAGCGGCCGTGTTGATCCGGGTTTCCAGGCTGATCCATTGCCCGCCGAGGAAGAGGAGCGGCGCGGCCAGCGCAATGAGCGCCAGCGCGCCCAGATCGCGCGGATCGGGCCGCTCCACCGTGTCGAGCAGTCCGACCAGGGCAGGCGCAGACGGGCTGACCAGTTGTGGCTTCACGGGCAGGGGAACCGGCTCGTCATGGGCTTCGGGCAGGGAGCGGACGAACGAGTCCCATTCTGCCTCATCCGGGGCTGCGGCCCACCATCGTGTGGCAACTAGTTCGCCATCGCTCCACAGTTGACCTT
>JBJHCI010000398.1:0-2425 GCA_050485925.1 Maricaulaceae bacterium | reverse complement strand
GGGCCAGCGGCGGGCAGGCGGTCGGGCAAGGTGGCGCGTACGCCGCGCCATGACTGCTCTACCTTACCGAGACGCCCTGCCAGCTCCGGCAGGGCATCGGTGACGGCAGCGCGGATCTGTGAAACCGCCTCCTTCGTGCTCAGGGCCTCGCCACGTTCATGCGTTGCCCCGGCGAGCAGGCAACCACCACCCAGACCCGCCACGTAATGCCCCCATGTGACGGGCGCGGGCGGCGCTTCGCCCGCAAGCGCAAACACCGCCACCTGACCGGGCAGCGCCTCGACCGGCAGGCGGGCCGGCACGCCTTCGGGCCAGTTGTCTGCGCCGGTGGCAAGGATCACTTGGGCGGCCTCGGCCAGCACCTGCCCATCCCCATCCCGCACGGCCCAACCGCCGCCATCGAGAGGCTGCAAGGACGTTGCACGAGCTTCGATATGCGCCATTTCGCCTTTCAGGGCGGGCAGGAGGGCATCCGGGCGGATCAGTCCGGCCCGTTGCATGACAAGCCCGGCTTCATAGCGCAGCCCTGCCCCCTCCATCATCGCGGCGAGGCGTTCGAGCCGGTCTGCACCCTCACCCTCTGCCACGCGCAGCGCACCGGTGGCCTCAAAGCCCGGCAGGGCCGCATAGATCGCGCGGGCATATTCAAAGGCGGCAAGCGTGGCGCGCACATGTGGCCGGTCAGCCGCCTCAAGGCGCGGCGTCATCAATATGGCGGGCCCGGCAGAGGCGCTCTCTCCGGCCCCTACAAGCGTCACAGGGAGGTGTCTGGCCGCCAACGCCCCCGCACAGGCCAGCCCCGCGATTCCTGCTCCTATAACCGCTACAGGGCCGTTTACGGCAATGTTGGCGCGGGAGCTGGCCGGGCCATCGAAAGCGGCCTCGAGGCGCTCTCGCTTGCGACCGAAACCGGGCACTTTTTCCACCGTGAACCCGGCAGAGGCGAGCCCGCGCCGAACCGCGCCGGCAACGGTAAACGTGCCAATGCGCGCGCCGGGCCGGGAAAGGCGCGCGATCCCGGCGAAGATTTCATCGGCCCACATCTCGGCATTGAGCGCGGGTGCAAACCCGTCGAGGAACCAGGCATGGGCGGCAAAATCCATCTGCTCCAGCGCCGCTGCCACATCGTCGTGATACACAGTCAGCACGACGCGCCCGCCCGCGAACACGCGCCGCTGCGGGCCTTTCAGGGGCAGCGGCCAGCTTGTCACTAGCGCGTTTGTTTCGGACGCCAGCTGAGGGAAGGCGGATAGGGCCCGCACCGCGTCTGCCTGCCTTAGCGGAAACCCCTCCACCGAGATGAAATGCAGGCGCGCGCCCTCCGGCGCGACACGCTCAAAAAGCTGCCAGCAGGCCAGAAAATTCAGCCCTGTGCCAAAGCCTAGCTCACCGATGATCACCGTCCCGCCCTGGCTAAAGCGCTCCTCCAGTCGGCAGGCTTTCAGGAAGACGGCTTCAGTTTCGGCCAGCCCGTTTTCAACCGAGAAATAGACATCGCCCCCGGCCGCGCGCGGGGCGGCAGGGTCGCTCCAGTCAATCTGCGCGAAGGGTCGCACCAAGCTCTGCGTCATGGGAGCGGCGTACAAAGGAAAATGGGCCGGAGCAATGCCCCGACCCGGCAGGTCTTCCCTCGATGGCCGTCTGACGCGGCGCTTATTCGACCCCGATATTGGACAGCGCCTCTTCCAGCTCCAGGAAGGAGGGCTGCATCTTGGAAGGCACATTGCCCCGCCCGATCTCCACCGAGATCTGGGCCGCATTGCCATGCAGGTGCGCGACCAGAACGCTCTGGATGATCTTATAGAAGATCGCTTCTTCCTCGTAGACATTCTTCATGCGCACCGCGAACGGGCCGACAAAACCGTAGGCCAGAAACACGCCCAGGAAGGTGCCGACCAGCGCCGAACCGATCATCTTGCCGAGCACGGCGGGCGGCTCGGTAATGGCGCTCATCGTCTTGATGATGCCCAGCACAGCGGCCACGATCCCGAGCGCTGGCAGAGCATCGGCCATGTTCTGCAGGGCATAGGCCGGGCCCATTTCCTCGTGATGGTGCTTTTCCAGCTGCTTTTCCATCGCGTCTTCAACCTGGTGGGGATCTTCCAGATTCATCGTCATCATACGCAGCGTGTCGCAGATGAAATCGACCGCGAAATGATCCTTCAGGATGCGCGGATACTTCATGAAAAGCGTGCTCTCATGAGGCTTCTCGATATGAGCCTCCAACGCGATCACACCCTTGGTCTTCATCGTCTTGGTCAGCGCAAAAAGCAGAGCCAGAAGGTCCTGATAGTCCTGCGGCTTCCATTTCGGCCCGCTGACCAGTTTGGCAAGGTCGCCGGCCGTCTTGGCAATCGTCTTGCCCGAATTACCGATGAAGAACGCGCCCATGGCCGCGCCCATGATCATCATCATCTCGAAGGGG
>JBJHCI010000397.1:0-2433 GCA_050485925.1 Maricaulaceae bacterium | reverse complement strand
GGGCACTAGCAGGATCTGCGCACCCGATTCCGCCTGCGCCTCGGCCACGTCCTCGTACCAGGCATCCTCGCATAGCGGCGTGCCGATGCGCAGCGGCCCCACCCGGTAAGGCCCCGATATGTCGCCCGACGCATAGAGGCGGCATTCGTCGAACACGCTGGTGTTGGGCAGGTGATGCTTGCACAGGCTGGCCGCGATCTGCCCGCCCGAGAGGATGAAGTACGCGTTGTAAAGCCGCCCGTCGCGGCGCAGCGGCGCCCCGATCCCCAGCGCCGGGCCCTGCGCGCAATCGGCGGCCAGCGCCTGCAACTCGGCCATGGCGGCCGCGGTAAAGGCGGGTTTGCGCACCAGATCCTGGGTCTGGTAGCCGGCCAGGAACATCTCGGGCAGCGCCACCATGTCGGCGCCGGCCGTGCGCGCGGCCTCCCAGGCGCGGCGCGCCTTTTCGGCATTGGCCGCAAGCGCCCCCACAGTGGGGTTGAGTTGTGCCAGCGTCAGGCGGAAACTTCGGCTCATCGGCGCCCCCTTGAAGACGCCCGTTTCATAGCAGACTGGCGGCCGAGTGAAAGCGCTTTGCGGCAACGCGTTTGGTGCAGCCGGCTCGGCACATCGCCATGCCTTCAGGGGGAGAATGGCACCCCCCTGCCCCCCAACGGCACCACGGCGAACGATATGCGCGGCCACTCTCAGATCAGCTGCGCCTCCGGTCGAGGCGGTCCAGAAACTGGAAGTAGCGACCGATCACGGGCAAGAACCAGGGGTTGCCGCCATATAGCGGGTGGCCGGGCAAGGGGCGCTCGAACTGGCTGGTGTAAGAGGCTTTACCGGCAATCTTCTTTCCGAGATAGTCGCCAAGGTAGGTCATCATGGCGACGCCGCTTCCATTGCAGCCGAGCGCAAAATGCAAGCCATCCTGCTCACCCACATGCGGGACAGAGTCGAGCGTAAAGGCAATTCGCCCGGACCAGGCATAGGCGACCTTGATGCCCTTGAGGTCCGGCAGGCGCTCAAGCATCATGGGATAAAGCGAGCGCGCGTGATCCACCGCGCTTGCGGTGCTGAAACGCCCGCGCCCGCCGAACAAGACGCGCTTTCCGTCCGGCGTGAGCCGATAGTAAGAGCGAATCCGAAGGCTGTCGTTCACGTAGCGGTTTGTGGGAAAGAGATGGCGCGCCAAACCGTCGGGCAACTCTTCGGTGACGATGATATTGCTGAAGACCGGGATGATCTTCCTGCGCAGTTGCGGCACCGCGGGGTCAATATAGCCGTTGGTCGCGACAATCACCTTCTCGGCCTTCAACGTGCCGCGATCCGTGGTCAGTTCCCAGCCATTACCCACGCGTGAAAGCCCGGTGACCCGGGTGCCGCCGCAAAGCCGCGCCCCAGCCGCCATGCTGCGATCCAGAAGACCCTTGTAAAGATCCAGAAGGCCCTTGTAAAGGAGTGCCGGGTTGAGCGTGGCCGAGCGACCGACAAGCATGCCACCGTGATAAAGATCCGTCCGGAGGTGTTCACGCTGGCGCTCTTGCGGCAACATTTCCGCATCGAGGTCGGCGTGCTCGTTCATCAGCGGCAGAGAGTCCTCCTGCGCGCGAAAATGCCTGGGCGTCCATGCGCCTATGAAGCGTCCATTGGACTGCCAGTCACAGGCGATACTCTCTGTTTCCACAAGACTTTCTATCGAGCGGAAGGCCCGCGCGGATTCGGCGAGGATCGCCTCGCGCTCTCCCGTCTGATACTGCAATCGCCGGCCGCTCAGGGATTTTCCGACATTCACAGCCCCGCCGACACCGCCACCGTTACGGGTACTGGCCCCAAATCCGAAATCCTCGGCTTCGATCACGGTTGCATCGATGCCGGAATCGGAAAGAACATGCGCCGCGGTCAAACCGGTATAACCGCCACCTATGATCGCGACATCCGTTTGGGCCGGTAGTTCGGCGCGGAGATCGTTGCGTGGAGTGAAAAACTCCCACCAGTAGGGCTTGTCGGGCGCGAAGTCGGATAGAAAGATATTGTCCAAGGTCAGAACCTCTGATTGAGCAGACTTGGCTGGTTGTACCAGCCCGGTGTTAGATGCACGCCGGCATCATTCCGGCGCCCCGGAATTCTACCAGCCGATGGCGTAGGCTTCGCGTCGCGGGTCGGACCCCGTCGCCATACGCCCGCTTTGGCGGTCGAAGTCGATCATCGAGAGCGAGCCGGCCGTCCAAATGAAATCAGGCCAGGACTGAACGTCATGCCCGCGTGCGGCAAGGTCTGTGCCAACCATTGTCTCAAGTGAGTTTTCCAGCTTCAGAACGAGATGCTGTCGTTCATGTGGCTCCCACGAGGACGGGAAGTCATAAGTGGCAAAACGCGGACTTTCGACCGCGCGCTGCGTGTCAAAACCGAAGACCACCCGGTTGAGAAAGCCTTGCAGCATCGCCTGAG
>JBJHCI010000396.1:0-2447 GCA_050485925.1 Maricaulaceae bacterium | reverse complement strand
GAGACTTTCAACGCCGTCGCGCAGGCTGCGGCCAGCGGCGAGCTCAACGAGACCGATCCCAAATGGCGCGATTCCGGCGGCGTGCTGAATCTCCGGATATTCAATTCTGCCAAGCCGGTGATTGCGGCGATCAATGGCGCAGCCGTCGGCATTGGCGCGACCATGATCCTGCCTATGGATATCCGCATCGCGGCGCAGGGGGCCAAGATAGCCTATCCCTTCACCAAGCGCGGCATCGCCTGGGACGGGTGCGCCAGCTGGTTCCTGCCGCGCGTGGTCGGCATAGAGACAGCCCTCGACTGGGGTCTGACGGGGCGCACTTTCATGAGCGAGGAAGCGCTGGAGAAGGGGCTGGTGAGCGAGCTGGTACCCGCTGAGCAGGTGCTGGAGCACGCCTATGAGCGGGCCCGCGCGCTGATCGCGGCAGCGGCGCCTGTTTCAGTGTCGATGAACCGCTATCTCGCCTGGCAGATGCTGGGGGCCTCCCACCCGATGGAGGCTCACCGGCTTGAAAGCCGCGCGATACTGCGCCGGGGCATGAGCGAGGATGCGCGCGAGGGCGTGATGAGCTTTCTGGAAAAGCGCCCGCCCGCCTTTCCCGGCAAGGTACCCGCAGACCTGCCGCCGGGCTGGCCTTACCGTTCAGACCCGGAGTATTGAGCCGCCATGCCAGACGATAACAACATATCCGAGGGCGAGTGGGTCCGGCGTATCCTGATCTGGACGCTGCCGCTGGATCTGGGGCTGATCGGCTTTGTTGCTGTGCTGCTTGTCGGCTGGGAGCTGTGGACCGGCATAGGGCTGCTGATCGCGGGCGCGCTCGGCTCGCTCATGCTGATCGGCAATCACTACCGGATCGGGCCGGACCGGTGAGCTTCAGCCCAGATTGATCCAGGCCAGCGCGCCAAGATAGGCCATATAGGCGATCAGGAGAGTGAAGCCGGTCACCCGGCCCATCGGGCGGCGTGAGAAGACCAGCAGTGTCACGAAGATGGCGCTGGCCATGAACATCCAGAAATCAAGCTGGAAGAAGGTCTCGTCAACCTCCACGCCCCCCGCGAACGCACCTGCGGCCAGGCCTGTAATCCCGCCCACGGCGAGGATGTTGAAAATGTTCGAGCCGATCACATTGCCGATCGCCATATCGGCCTGACGGCGGATAGCCGCAACCAGCGAGGTGGCCAGTTCCGGCAGAGAGGTGCCGATGGCGAGCACGGTCAGGCCCACCACAGCTTCCGGCACGCCTATAGTAACGGCGAGGCCCGAGCCGCCCTCCACGATCAGATTGGCCCCGATAGGCAGGGCAATCAGACCCGCGATCAGGCTGAAGGTCACGCCAAGATTAGTCTTGGGCAGGCCCTCCATCTCGTCCACGCTCGCCAACTCTGCGACCACCGGATCGTCGCGCCTGCGCATGGCCACGATGGCCAGATAGATCACGTAGACCACGATAAGTGATGCCAGAATCCCCCCCTCCGCATAGGAAAGGTTGCGGTCCCATGAGAGGCCAATAAAGAGCAGGCTCACGGCCAGCGCGATAAGCGCATTGGTGCGTACGCCCTTGGCGGTGGTGCCCATGGCGGCGATCACGGCGGGTATGCCGAGTACGAGGAAGATGTTGGCGATATTGGAACCGACAATATTGCCGACAGCGAGCCCTGGCGAACCGGCCAGCGCGGCGAACACGCTGACCACCATTTCCGGCGCGCTGGTGCCGAAGGCCACGATCGTCAGGCCGATCAGGAGCGAGGGCACACCCGTCTTGCGCGCGAGCGACACCGCGCCGCGCACCAGGTAGTCCCCGCCGAACAGGATGATGATGATCCCGACAACCAGCAGAAGCGCATCAAGCAGGATGGCTGACATGGAAGCCCCGGTGCCGCTGGATCAGATGGCCCTTTACCCTAGTCGAGCCGTTTGAACTCGATCAGGTTGAACAGGGCGAACAGGCCAAAGCACAGGCCAAGAGCGATCAGAGCCGCCATGGGGAAGTCCTCTTAAATGCTGACAGGGCAGACGGGCTGCCGGTCCGGTTGCGATGATCTATAGCGTGTGCCGTCCCCCTCCGCCAGAGGGTGTGGGCGGCATTTCTGCCGCGTCTTTCTCAAGATGGATAATCGCTACGGCTTGACTCTTTTCACATCTCGTTAACCATACCGGCCAGCTGCTCACGGGCGGCATATGCGCTGAATACAGCCAGTCAGGGAGGAGACACATATGAAGGCACTTGCAACCGGTCTGATCGCCGCATTGGGGCTTGCAGGTCTTACGTTCGCAGACGGGCCTTCAGGTCATGTCTACGAAATCAGCATCCCGTCAGCGGAGCTCACCTACACCACGACCTTCCATGAGGACGGGTCGATGACCAACTCGCTCGGTCAGGAAGGCAGCTGGACCTTCGAGGACGGCGTTCTATGCATCTCCGCTGGCGAGGAGCCGCTCTGTAA
>JBJHCI010000395.1:0-2455 GCA_050485925.1 Maricaulaceae bacterium | reverse complement strand
GATCTGGCGCTGGAAATGTGCGACGCGATCCGCGATGCCTGCCCCGGCGTCATCATCAACCAGACAACCGGCGTGGTCGGCCCGGACGTGTCCGGGCCTGTGGCCTGCATCCGCAAGGTCAAGCCGGAAATCGCGGCCTGCAATGCGGGCTCGCTGAACTATCTCAAACTCCGGAGCGACGGGTCGTGGGCCTGGCCGCCCATGATGTTCGATAATCCGGTGGAGAAGATCCAGACCATGATCGACGCGATGACCGAGACCGGTGCGCACCCCGAGTTCGAGTGCTTCGATGTCGGCATTGTCCGCTCGGTCAACATGTATATCGAGAACGGCATGGCCCCGTCCGCGCATTATAATTTCGTGATGGGCGTGGCGTCGGGCATGCCGTGCGATGCGCGCCTTTTGGAGTTGCTGACCGAATACAAGAGGCCCGGCGACCCCTGGCAGACCACGTTGATCGGACGCACCGAGATCTGGCCGGTCCACCAGCGGGCGGCGGAGCTCGGCGGTATGCTGCGCACCGGGCTGGAAGACACATTCTACCTGCCGGACGGGGAACGCGCGTCCGGCAATGGCGCTTTGATCGAAGCTCTGGTTCAATGCGCCAGAAATGCGGGCCGGGAGATCGCCTCTCCGTCAGAAGCCCGCGCGCTGATGAACCTTCGGGGAGGATAACATGGTTGCTGCTACCGCCGCTGATCTGCCACGCCTGGCGGGAGGCAAGCGCTTCCCCTCAACACCGGCGCGGGTTCTGGAGAATGAGGAGACGAAGCCGGAATCCCCGGCCTATGTCTTCCATGATGGCGGCGGCTGGGTCACGCGCACCTGGCGCGACTATGCGCAGGAGACGCGGCAGGCCGGACGGGCGCTTCTGGCGCTGGGCCTGCAGAAGGACCAGTCGGTGGCAATCCTCGGCTTCAACCGGCCTGAATGGACGATTATGGCCCATGCCGCGATGATGGCGGGCGGGCGCCCCGCAGGGATTTACTGGACCAGCGCGCCGCCTGAGATTGCCTATATCCTCCAGCATTCCGAAAGCCCGGTCTATCTGGTTGAGGACACCGAGCAGGCAAAGAAGGCGCTGGAGCTGAAGGTCGAGTGCCCGAACCTCGCCCACATCATCGTCATGCGCGGGGCCGAGGCCCCTGACGGCACAATGAGCTGGGAAGCCTTCATGGCGCTGGGTGCCGAGGACCACGAAGCCGATCTGATGGCCCGCCTCGATGCACTGGAAGAGCACGGCATCGCCACGCTTATCTACACCTCCGGCACCACCGGTCCGCCCAAGGCGGTGATGCTGAGCCATGGCAATGTGGCGTGGAGCGCGTCTGCATTGATCGAAATGTTCGGGCGCAGCGGTAATGATCGCTCGCTCTCCTACCTGCCGATTGCGCATATCGCCGAGCAGCAGGCCTCGGTCCACAATCACGCCGCAGCCGGCGGCACGCTCTGGTTCGCGCGCTCCATGGAGACGCTGGCCGAGGATCTCAAAGCCTGCCGTCCGACCATCTTTTTCGGCGTGCCGCGTGTCTGGGAAAAGATGGCCGAGACCATTCAGGGCCGCCTTGCCGAAGCCACGGGCACCAAGGCCAAGCTTGCGAAATGGGCCATGGATACGGCGCGCGAGGCAAATCTAGCGGCCATCGACAACAGGCCCCTCTCACCGCTCCTGAAAGCCCAGAAGGCGATTTCCGACAAGCTGGTCCTCTCCAAGGTGAAGGACGCGCTGGGGCTGGATAAGTCGCGCATGCTGATCTCCGGCGCGGCCCCGATCTCGACCGAGGTTCTGCGCTTCTTCGCCGGGCTCGATCTTGTGATCTATGAGGGCTATGGCCAGTCGGAGACCTCTGCGCCATCCAGCTTCAACGGACCCGGCGCGGCACGTCTGGGCTCGGTCGGCAGGCTGGTGCCGGGCATGCAGGCCCGCGTCACCGAGGAGGGCGAGCTTCTGGTCAAGGGCCCGAATATCTTCAAGGGCTATATGAAGAATAATGACGCCACCGCCGACAGCTTCACGGCTGATGGCTGGATGCGCACCGGCGATGTGGTCAATATCGACGATGACGGCTTCATCTTCATCACCGGTCGGATCAAGGACATCATCATCACCGCCGGTGGCAAGAACATCACGCCAGCCAATCTTGAAACCGATCTGATGAACATCCCGCTGGTGGAACACGCGGTCGTGGTGGGCGATGCCAAGCCGTATCTCGCCGCACTGCTGACCTTAAGCGCAGACGGGCTTGGCGCCTTCACCAGGAAGCATGGCCTTGAAGGCGACATCCGCAATCACCCCAAAGTGCTCGAAGCGATCCAGGCAGGCGTGGACGATCTCAATACCCGCCATGCGCGCGTGGAAAACATCCGCAAGTTCGCGATCCTGCCCGGCGCGCTGAGCGTGGAGGGCGGGGAGCTGACACCGACCATGAAGGTGAAGCGCAAGGTGGTGATAGAG
>JBJHCI010000394.1:0-2459 GCA_050485925.1 Maricaulaceae bacterium | reverse complement strand
CCCTCATGCAGCGCGATCTCGCCCCCAATCAGTGGCGTGACATCTTGAAGGGCGTTGAAAAGCTGAACGCGGATGGGTTCGACATGCGCGTGCAGGTCGCCCCGCGCGCCATTGGCGTCTTCCTCGGCCTGCAATGCACCTTCCATCCCTTCATGGGCCATCCCTCCTACAAGGCCATCGCGCATCTGCCGCTGGATGAACGGGTGGAGCGGATGAAGGACCCGGCGGTCAAGGCACAGATCCTCTCTGAAAAGCCGGACAAGGTGGCGGTGGAAGGCTCGTCCGTGCCTCCAATAGCCGATGTGATGCTCGAAGCGATGGAATTTGTCGCCGAGAAGCTTTTCATGCTGTCGGACGATCCCGATTACGAGCAGCCCGGCGAGCAGTCCATCGCGGCCAAGGCGCGTGCGCGCGGTGTGTCGGTGTGGGAGGAGCTCTACGACATCGTCATCGCCCGTGATGGCAGCGAGCTCATCTATCTGCCGATCTATAACTATACCGAGATGAGCTATGAGAATGTGCTGACCATGATGCGCCACCCGAAAGCCCTGATCGGGCTTTCCGATGGCGGCGCGCATGTCGGCACGGTCTGCGATGCGAGCTTTCCAAGCTATCTTTTGAGATACTGGACGCAGGATCGCACCCGCGGCGAGCGCATCGCCCTTCCCCGCGCCGTTCAGATGCTGACCAGCGATATCGCAGACTTCCTGGGCCTCACCGACCGGGGGCGGATCAAGCCGGGCCTGAAAGCCGATCTCAACGTCATTGATCTCGATAATCTGAAACTCGAAGCCCCGCACATGGTCGCCGACCTGCCTGCGGGCGGTCAGCGCCTTTTGCAGGGGGCGAGCGGCTATAAGGCCACCATCGTCTCCGGCGAGGTGGTGGTGCGCAATGACAGGCTCACGGACGCCCGCCCCGGCCGCCTGATCCGCGCCGGGCAGCAAATGGCAATGGCGGCGGAATAGCCCCATCGACAAGGCCTGCGTTCAGGCGCATGGTTCACCGATCAGGGATCAGCGCGCCATCCGCCAAAGGGACGGATGGCAGTCCGGCGCGCCCTGCCCGCTGCGGCATGGGCCGTGATGTCGCGGGTTTGCCGGCGGAGTGACGCCCATGGCCAAAGGCCAGATGCGGGGTAACAGGGAAGCCAAGAAGCCCAAGAAGGAAAAGCCGAAAGTGGTGGCCGCCGCGCCGCCACGCTCGGCTATTGACCGGATGAAAGAGTCGCAGGAGCGCTCCAAGGCCCGCAAGCCGAGCTAGAGGCGAGGCGGCGAGGCAGGTGACCAGCTTTTCCTCGCGTCATTCCGGGCGAAGCGGAGCGACGACCCGGAACCCAGAGATCATAAAGGACTGGGTTCCGGATAAGCGCATACGCGCTTTCCTTAAATGACGCAAGGGGTGGAGCCCGGAGGTAAGGGCGTTTCCCTCTACTCCCCCCGCCAGACCACTTCCCCGCCGATCACCGTCATGACGGGCCGTGCATGGCGCAAATCGAGATCGTCTGCGGTCATCAGGTCCATGTCGAAGACGGAGAAGTCGGCGAGCATGCCGGGCTGGATCGTGCCGAGCTCCTCCTCGCGGAAGGCCGCATGGGCCGCATTGGTGGTGAAGAGGGCGAGGGCTTCATCACGCGACAAAGCCTGTTCCAGATGCCAGGTCGCCGGGTCGGCAAACCCGTCAAGATCACGCCGGACAGTCGCGGCATAAAACTCAATGCGCGCTTCCCCGCGCTCCACAGGCGCGTCGGACCCGCCCGCGATCACCGCGCCGCTATCGGTTATATCCCGCCATGCATAGGCACCCGAAAGCCGCTGCAGGCCGAGGCGGGCGGGCGCGAAGTGCAGATCACCACTGGCGTGGGTGGGCTGCATGGAGGCGATAAGGCCGAGCTCTGCAATGCGCGGCAGGTCAGAGGGGCTGACAACCTGCGTATGCTCAATGCGCCAGCGCGGCTCAGCCATCGCCCGTTCCTCAACCGGAACCCGCGCATAGGCCGCCTCCACCCAGTCCAGCACGGAGCGATTGCCGAGATCGCCAATGGCGTGAATGGCCAGCTGCACCCCGTCACGCAGGGCATCGTCCATCATCGCGCCCGCGGCCTCTGCCTGCATCAGCATCAGGCCCCGGTTCGCCGGATCATCGGCGTAAGGATTGATGAGCGCCGCGCCGCGCGAGCCGAGTGCACCATCTGCGTAAAATTTCACCGCCCGGGCGGTCACCCGTCCGCTGGCGTGCTGGCGCGGCGTATTTGCCGCCACATCGGCGTAATCGCCCGGATTGGCCGAAACATGGACGCGAAGCGGCAACCGGCCTTCTTCGGCCAGCCGCTCCAGTATCGCTACATCCGCGTAGCGCACGCTCATATCGTGCACGCCGGTCCAGCCATGGCTCGCCATCACGCGCGCGCCCGCTTCATAGATTTCCCCCCGTTCGGCCTCGGAGGGCTCACCCAGAAG
>JBJHCI010000393.1:0-2461 GCA_050485925.1 Maricaulaceae bacterium | reverse complement strand
GTTGGAGACGACCGAGAGCCGGTAGGGCAGATAGTCAGACAGAATGAGGGCGGGCGGCAGATCCGCCCGGTTCACCCGCCCCGTCATGATCGCTTACTCGGCGGCGTCGGGCTTGAGCACGCCGCGGCGGATCTGATCGAGCTCGATCGATTCAAACAGCGCCTTGAAATTGCCTTCGCCAAAGCCCTCATTGCCCTTGCGCTGGATGATCTCGAAGAAGATCGGTCCGATATTGGTCGTGGTGAAGATCTGCAGGAGCAGGCCCTGCCCGTTTTCCGGGTCCCCGTCGACCAGTATGGAGTTCTTTTTCAGACGCTCAAGGTCTTCCCCGTGTCCCGGCACGCGCTCGTCAACGAGCTCGTAATAGGTCGGCGGAGTGGATTGGAACTCCACACCATTGGCGCGCAGCTTTTCCACCGTGGTGTAGATGTCGCTCGTGGTCAGGGCGATATGCTGGATGCCCTCCCCGTTATACTCGCGCAGATATTCCGCGATCTGGGACTTGTCGTCCGAGCTTTCATTGAGCGGGATACGCAGCTTGCCGCACGGGCCGGTCATGGCGCGCGAGAGCAGGCCGGTATGGGCACCCTTGATGTCGAAATAGCGGATTTCGCGGAAGTTGAAGACGCGCTCATAGAAACCCGCCCAGTGATTCATCCGGCCCATGAAGACGTTGTGGGTCAGGTGATCAAGCACCTCAAGACCCACCCCGTTCGGCTTCGCGCCGGGGATCGGCTCGAAGTTCCCATCGTAGATATTGCTGTCGCCATACTGGTCGACCAGATAGAGCACCGAGCCACCAATGCCCTTGATCGCCGGCAGGTTCTGGTCATCGCCCCAGAGCGGCGTGCCATAGGCTTCAGCCCCGCGCTTGATGGCCTCTTCATAGGCCTTCTTCGCGTCACGCACCCGGAAGGCCATCGCATTGGCGGAAGGCCCGTGCTGGCTACGGAAATCGGCCGCCTGGCCGGTCTTTTCGCGGTTCACGAGAAAAGTAATGTCGCCCTGCGCATAGCGCACGATCTCGCGCGTCTTGTGCTTTGCCACGGCAACGAAACCCAGCAGCGTAAACAGCTTGTCCAGCTTCTCCGGCTCCGGGCTCGTATATTCGACGAACTCGAAACCATCGGTTCCCAGCGGATTCTCGAACAGGTCAGCCATGGCAGGGCTCCTTCTTGTATGGCGAGGGGCGGACGGGGTTGTACGCGCAAGCGCCATCACTCGCCCCTTTCGGGTCTGTTGGTGTTGTGCCGGAAAATAGTATCATTTGCAACTAAGTTGGTGGGCCGGCACCGCAGATGTAATGTTATCACCGGTTTGACAGCCCCCCTGCCCGCCGCCGAAATAGCGCACAACAAAAAGCTTCGGGGAGGCTGACATGACCGGGATCATCACCGCACTGGTGGCGGCACTGATGCTTGCGGGTTCTGCGCTGACGCAAGCCAGCGAGGACGGCGATACCATCACCATCATCCATGCTGGCCACCTGATCGCGGTGCCGGGTGAGCGGGTCCGCTCCGATGTGTCGATCATCGTGCGCAATGGCCGGATCGAGACCATAGAAGACGGGTTCGTCACCCGCGAGGGCGCGGAGATTGCCGATCTTTCCGGTCATTACGTGCTGCCGGGCCTGATCGATTCCCATGTCCACCTCTTGTCCCAGCGCGGGCCGGACAGCCGTATGCAGCCCTTCACCCTGTCGAGCGCCGACCGTGCCTTCTTCGGCGCGCGCCACGCCCGCACCACGCTGATGGCAGGCTTTACCACTGTGCAGGACGTGGGCGGGGACCTCGAAGCGATCCTGGCCTTGCGCGATGCCATCCGCCGCGGCGATGCGGTGGGGCCACGCATGCGCGTGGCCGGTCCTGCCATCACGCCGACCGGCGGACATGGCGATATCAACGGCTATAACCAGCGCGTGGTGCAGAACTTTGCCAGCCCCGGCGCATGCAACGGGCCGGCAGACTGCGCCCGTGCGGTCCGCTCGCTGGTTCAGGCAGGCGTGGACACCATCAAGATCACCGCCACCGGCGGGGTGCTGTCCAATACGGCAGCGGGCCTTGAGGTCCAGTTCATGGATGATGAGCTGCGCGCCATCGTGCAGGCCGCCGAGATGATGGGCCGCCGCGTGACCGCCCACGCCCATGGCGTGACGGGCGTGAACGCCTTCCTCGCCGCAGGCGGACATTCCATCGAGCACGGCACCTTCCTTGACAACGAGTCCATCCGCCTGTTCCGGCGCTCCGATGCCTTTCTCGTCCCTACCGTCATGGCAGGCGAGTTCGTCACGCTGGAGGCCGAGGCCGGTGCGCCCTGGATGACGCCCTTCCAGCGTGCCAAGGCGCTGCAGGTCGGTCCGCAAATGGTCGACATGCTCTCCCGCGCTCATCGCGGCGGGGTCCGCGTGGCCTTCGGCACCGATTCCGGGGTCAGCGCGCATGGCGACAATGCCCGCGAGTTC
>JBJHCI010000392.1:0-2477 GCA_050485925.1 Maricaulaceae bacterium | reverse complement strand
GCCATGTTCTCGGCACCGGGGCGGGCGGACATACGGGCGTGGAGATCGCCGCAAGCCTCGTCACGACCATTGGCGAGGCCAATCTGTGGACGCTGGCGGTTGCCATTCCCGCCCTTGCCTTCCTGGCCTGGGCAAGAAAGGGCGCGCCGGACCTGCTGTGGCGGCTGGGCCTGCCGAAATTTTATGCCAACCTGATCGGGCGCGCCGCGCCATTGCTGGCGGTCGCGGCCTCCATCGCGGCGGTGAAGATTTTCGATCTGACGGCGCGCGGTGTGGCGACGGTGGGTGATATTCCGGCTGGCCTGCCGCCCTTTACCCTGCCCTCTGTTGATCCGGCGCTGATCTCCGCCCTCATCGGCCCAGCGCTGCTTCTGTCCGCCATCGGTTTTGTGGAATCGGTCTCCGTCGCCCAGACGCTCGCCGCCAAGCGCCGCCAGCGCATCGATCCTGATCAGGAACTGATCGGGCTGGGCGCGGCCAATATCAGCGCAGGGTTCTCCGGCGGCTTCCCCGTTACCGGCGGTTTTGCCCGCTCGGTGGTCAATTTCGATGCCGGGGCTGCCACGCCCGCTGCGGGTGCCTTCACCGCCGTCGGGATCGGGCTCGCGAGCCTGTTCCTGACGCCGTGGCTCTCCGACCTGCCGGTGGCCGTGCTGGCGGCGACCATCATCGTGGCCGTGCTGTCACTGGCCGATTTCCCGATCATCCGGCGCACCTGGCGCTATTCAAAAAGCGATGGCGCGGCCATGACCGGCACAATACTCGCCACGCTGCTGATCGGGGTGGAGGCAGGCATATTGACCGGCGTGGTCCTCTCCATCGGCCTGCATCTTTACAAGACCAGCCGCCCGCATACGGCCATTGTCGGCCTGGTTCCAGGCACCGAGCATTTCCGCAATGTGGACCGGCACGAGGTTAGCACCGCGCCTTCGCTCATCACGCTGCGCGTGGATGAAAGCCTCTATTTTCCCAATGCCCGCTATCTGGAAGACCGCGTGCTGGAGCTGGTCGCCGCGCAGCCCGAAGCAAAGCATTTCGTGCTGATGTGCCCGGCGGTGAACGCGATTGATGCCAGCGCGCTGGAAAGCCTGGAGGTGATCAATCAGCGCCTGAAGGAGGGCGGGCTCTCCTTCCACCTCTCCGAGGTCAAGGGCCCGGTCATGGACCGGCTGAAACGCTCCGGCTTCCTCAATCACCTCACCGGCAAGGTTTACCTCAGCCAGTACGAGGCGTTCGTGGAGCTGGGGGGTTAGGGGTAGTTCCCGCGCAGGCGGGACAGTCACGAAGGATGTCTCCCCCCGCCTGCGGGGGGGAGTGGTCCGAAGGACCGAGGGGGGGATTTTGAAAAGAAAAGTTCCCCCCTCCGCCTTCTTCGAAGGCACCTCCCCCGTGAACGGGGGAGGACATCGCGATACAGGCATGGATCACCCGCATCTCCGCCTGCGCGGGGACAGGTAAAGCGGGTGATGACAATGTTGAGCTAGCGGGGGAAGCTTAAGCATCCACCTCGGCTTCGAGGGCAAACTCCTGGATGAACTCGCGGCGCGGCTCCACCACATCGCCCATCAGCTTGGCGAAGAGATCATCGGCCGTATCGGCCTCCTTCACGGAGACGCGCAGAAGCGAGCGCGCATCAGGATCGAGCGTGGTTTCCCAGAGCTGGCCGGGATTCATCTCGCCCAGACCCTTGTAGCGCTGGATTTTCATGCCCTTGGCACCGGCGCGGATCACCGTGTCCATGAGCTGCCAGGCGCCATGGATCACGGTCTCCTCGCCCTTGCGGGTAAAGAGAAGCGGACCGGCATAATCGGCGGCAATGGCGCTCGCACGCTCTGACAGGCGGCGCGCATCGGGGCTGGCAAGGATCGTATCGTCCAGCACCACGGCCTCGGTCACGCCGCGCACTTCGCGTTTCAGCACCAGACCGCCTTCAGGCGGCACCACTCCCATCCAGCCATCCTCGCCCTCGTCTGCGGCCCGATTGAGCCGGGCGGCGACCTTTTGCGCCAGTTCGGTCGTCACTTCCGGGTTCAGCGCCCCGTCCAGCGCAGCCGCCTCCAGCGCGAAGGCAGGCGCGCGCGCGGTCAGCCGGGCGGTGGCCAGCACCACGCCCCGCGCAGATTTCACCCGCTCGGCCAGGTCTGCACCGGTAACAATCTCGCCTGAGCCGAGCTTCAGGCTGGCTTCTGCCGAGCCTTCCTCGATAAGGGAGGCGTCCATCTCGGCCTGATCGGTCATGTAGCGCTCGGAGCGCCCGCGCGTGACCTTGTAGAGCGGCGGCTGGGCGATATAGAGGTGGCCGCGCTCGATCAGCTCCGGCATCTGCCGGTAGAAGAAGGTGAGCAGCAGGGTGCGGATATGCGCGCCGTCCACGTCGGCGTCGGTCATGATGATGACCTTGTGATAGCGCAGCTTGTTGTAGTCGATCTGGTCGCGGCCAATGCCGGTACCAAGCGCGGTAATCAGCGTGCCGACCT
>JBJHCI010000391.1:0-2480 GCA_050485925.1 Maricaulaceae bacterium | reverse complement strand
GTCTCCGGCGGCCCTGGTGGCCGCATTCAGCACGTCTCCCAGTCGCACCCGGCTGTCCAGAAGCGTATCATAGCTCACGGCTGCGAGACCGGTTTCCAATGCCAGCGTGTCTAGAAAACCCGGCACCGAAATGCGCGCATCGGCGAGGGACTGATAGTCCATCACCGTTATCGCGCCGGAATAGCCGGTGAGAGCGGCCAGTACCGCGCCGGAATAGCCGCCCTCCAGCCGCACAAGGCGCGAGGCGATGGCAAAACTCACCATGTCCTGGCGCGCCGCGGTGGCTTCGGCCAGCGCCCGCCACGGCTCGTCCGGCCGGTAAACCCGCCCCGACCGCGCCGAGCGCAGCTCCACGCGTGCCGCGTTGTAGGGGCCTATCCCCGCCGTAAAACGCGCATCGGGAGCCAGGTCTGGGCCGGGTGTGTATTGGCCTGGCTCCACGATGATCGCGTAGGCGTCCGGATTATGGCCCTGATCGGCGAGCACGGAGCGGGCGCGTTCAACGGAATAGTCCTGATCACGCACGGCGATCAGCGCGATGAGATCTGCGTCGGCCTGCAGCTCACGCTTGTGCAGGTGTTCGAAAAGCTGGGTCAGGGTAAGCGCCAGCAGGATCGCACCCAGCGCCAGCCCTCCGGCAAGAAGCGGCGCGGCGGCCGCACGCCGGTCGTGCCCGAAACGTGAAACCGGTCCCATCCTCATAATAGCCCTCCATCACGAATGACCTGCCGGTAGGTCACCTGATCGGACGGCAGCGGAAGGAGGCCGCGGAAGACATAGGCCGGATGCGTGCTCGCGTCATAGCGCACCACGATCTCGCTATAGCCCGCGCTTGGCACTTCCACACTGACTGCGGTGCGGTCTGCCTCGATCAGGAAATAGCGTGGAAGGGTGGTTGCCACGTGCTCCTGCACGATCTGCTCACGTTCGAGCGCGCTGATCCCCGCGACGGCTGACCGGGCGGCTTCGGCCGTAAGCTGCTGCAGGCTCATATGGGTGGAGAACAGAAGACCATAGGCGGTTGTTCCTGCCAGAAGCAGGATCATGAGCGGCGCAATCAGCGCGAACTCGACCGCCGACGTGGCCCGTATGTCGGGCCCGAAGGCTCCGGGGGTGGAACTGGAAAGAAGACAACGCATCGCGCACCTCCTGACTGCTGGTTGCATAAACACAACTTTTGCGCGATCAGATGTACGCGATGTCGATTAATACAACTTATACGAGTATAATTAATTTGAGATTGCAGGATGTAGCCGTGTTGCCAGCGCGCTCGCCCGCCAAACGATCCACACCGCTGCCCACACATTGCCCAGCAGAGGCAGGGGCGCGATGAAAATGAGCGCGATCAGCTTGTTGCGCTCAAACAGCCAGATGATGATGGCGAGGAACACGAAGCCGACATAAAGATCGATCAGCGCGACCACGCCCCAAGGATCGGCGATCATTTCCGAAAAGCTGGCCACGATATTGGCGCTCTGCGAGGCCCAGACAATGCTGGCGAGCAGAACGAGGCCGCAGGCGGCAAGGACGAGGCGTAGCGCGATCATGACAGGGCTCCGTTATCGGTGAGGGGTTTCCCTCACCGATACGAAGCGGGCACGTTTCCGGTTCAGGCCTTGGCGTTGTCTTCGCCGGGCATGGGCTTGTCGGCCGGGGCGCGATATCGCTCTTCGTCCAGCTCGCCCTCCCACTTGGCCACCGCCACGGAGACGGCGGCATCGCCGGTCACGTTCAGCGCGGTGCGGGCCATGTCCATGATCCGGTCCACGGGCAGGATGAAGCCGACAATGATGGCGATCTGCTCTGGCGGCACGTTGAACGTGCTCAGCACGATGGCCAGCAGGAAGAGGCCGGCGCTGGGAATCCCGGCCGCGCCGATGGAGGCGATGGCGGCGGTAAAGGCGATCATGAAATAGTGGGTCAGTGTCAGGTCATAGCCGAAGGCCTGCGCCGTGAAGAGGGCGAGGATGCCTAGATAAAGGGCCGTGCCATCCATGTTGATCGTCGCGCCGAGTGGCAGAACGGAACCGGCCACAGAGCGCTTCACGCCGAGATTTTCCACCACGTTGGTGATGGTTACCGGCAGGGTGGCCGAGGAGGAGGCGGTGGAGTAGGCGACGGCCTGCGCATCGACAATGCCGCGCGCAAAGTCCAGCAGAGGCAGGCGCAGCACGAACTTGATCAGCCCGCCATAGACCAGCACGGCGTGGGTGAAGAGCCCCAGATAGACGGTGAGGATGAGTAGCCCGATGGAGGCAAACGCCTCCAGCCCCTGGCTGACCGTGGTGTAGGCGACGAGCGCGAACACGCCGAACGGGGCGACCTCCATCACCATGTGCGTGACTTTCAGCACGACATCGGAGGCGGAGTTGAACAGATCGCCCACCGGTTTACCGGCTTTGCCCGCCAGCAATATGCCGATACCCAGCAGGACGGCAAAGAAGATCACGGCCAGCACATCGCCGTCAGCGAGCGCCGCG
>JBJHCI010000390.1:0-2509 GCA_050485925.1 Maricaulaceae bacterium | reverse complement strand
CTCCACCTGGACACGTCCGGCGAGGCGATGAAGGTTGGGCGCTATGAGATCGGGCCCATTCCCGAACATCTGCGCGGTCATGTCGCCGAAGGCTCGACGCATGAATTCACGCACGAGACTGCCCAGAGCATGTTTGATTTCAATGCCGAGGATGTCGTCGGGAATATTTCTCCACGGCCGCTGCTTTTACTGCATAGTGCATCTGATTCTGTCACTCCAACCGAGCAGTCGGTAGAGATGTACAACCGTGCCAACCAACCGACCGACCTGCACCTGTGTGCCGAAACAGATCACTTCATGTTTGGCGAGGACAATGACCGGGTCCGCAACCTCGTCTATGACTGGCTGGCGCGCTTCTTTCCGTGCGAAGTTCAGGCAGAGGCAGGGGCGCGTTCCGCGAAATCCGGCGCGTCCTGATCACAGGCTGGCCGTTTAGAGAGATTGTTCCAAGCGCCTGCCGGGAGGGCCGGTCGAGGGATCGGGGGGGGAGCGATGGATGCGTTAGTTCTTCAGATGGCGCTGGAGGCGCTTGTGGCGCTGTTTGAGCCGCAGCGGCTGGTCTTCCTGCTGCTGGGTGTTGGCTGTGGGTTGCTTCTTGGAGTGATTCCGGGGCTGGGCGGCTTGGTCGGCCTGACGCTCCTGTTTCCCTTTGCCCTGGCGCTGGACCCCTATACGGCAATGGCCTTCCTCATGGGCCTTGCAGCTGTATCGGCGACTTCGGATTCCATCCCGGCGATCATGTTCGGGGTGCCTGGAACGGTGGCGTCAGCCGCGACGGTCGTCGATGGCTACCCGATGGCGCAGAAGGGCGAGGCAGGCCGCGCGCTGGGCGCGGCCTTCACCGCGTCCGTGATCGGCGGTGTCTTCGGGGCGATCCTGCTGTTCCTGATGATCCCACTCTTGCGACCAGCGATCCTGGCCATCGCGCGACCAGAAATGCTGGCCATCATCATCTTCGGGCTATCGCTGGCGGCTTCCCTGTCCGGGAGGTCGCAAGTCCGCGGTCTGCTCGTCGCCTGTTTCGGCCTGTTACTTGCGATGGTTGGCCAGTCGCGCGGCACGCCCGAGGTGCGCTGGAACTTCGACACGCTCTATCTGTTTGACGGCTTTCATATCGTTCCGATCACGCTGGGTCTGTTCGCGTTGCCCGAACTTGCGGACATGATCATCAAGCGCAGCTCGATTGCCCAAGCTGCCAAGGGCCGGGTGATCACCGCCGGTGCCCAATTCCAGGGCATGCGCGATGCGTTCCGCAAATGGTTCCTCGTGCTGCGCTGCGCGTCACTCGGGGCGGGGCTGGGGGCCATCCCCGGCATCGGCGCTACGATCATCGACTGGGTCGCCTATGGCCACGCCGCGCGCACCGAAAAGGGCGCCTCCGAGACCTTCGGCAAGGGGGATGTACGCGGCGTTCTAGCCTCCGAAGCGTCCAACAACGCCAAGGAAGGTGGCTCACTTGTGCCGACCATCGCCTTCGGCATTCCGGGCTCGGCCTCCATGGCGCTTATTCTTGCGGCGCTGCTGATGCTGGGCATTGTTCCCGGTCCCAACATGCTGTCGTCCAACTTGGACGTCACCTATACGCTTGTCTGGAGCGTGGCGCTGGCGAATATCTTCGGAGCCGCGATCTGCATGGTGTTTGCCGGCCAAATGGCGAAGGTCGCGCTGATCCGCATCGGGCTTCTGGGGCCGATCGTTCTGATCATCGTCTTCTTCGGCGCGTTCCAGGGCAAACAGGCCTGGGGTGACCTTTACACGCTGCTGGCCTTCGGCGCGCTTGGCTTCATCATGAAACGGATGGCCTGGCCTCGCCCGCCGCTCATCCTGGGTGTGGTCCTTGGCGGCATGCTGGAGGACAACGCCTTCATCGTGGCCAATGTCTATGGATGGTCCTGGCTGTGGCGCCCGATTGCCTTCACGATCCTGCTTCTGGTCCTTATCGGCCTTCTACGTCCCATGATCGGCCCGGTGATACGCTGGTTGCGTTCGCGCCACGCGACACGCTCGCGGATCGTTTTCAACGGCATGAACATTCCCTACGGCCAGATGGCCATGGCAACCATCTGCCTGGTGTTCTTCTCGGTCACAGCCGTCGATTCGCTGCAATGGAGCTTCCGCACGCATCTGGTACCTTATTCGGTGTCAATCATCGGGGTTCTTCTTTCCATCGCACTGATCCTGTCGGTTCTGTTCAGGATCGAGGTGACGCGCACCGATGGCACGCCGGTCGTGCATACCGAGCCTATGCAGATGGACCTCGCCACCGATTTCGGCGACATGGCGCTGTCCACCTTCGCTCGCCGGGTCTTTGCGCTTGGCGGCTGGTTGGCCGGGCTGATGGGACTCGCGCTCGTGATTGGTCTGGTCCCGGCGGCGGCGGTGTTCATGCCGCTGTTCATGCGTTTCCATGAAAAGGAAAAATGGTGGGTCTCACTGCTGACAACCGCACTTCTGATGGGTGCCGTCTATATCGTATTCCACGTTGTGCTGCAGGTGTCATGGGCCCCGG
>JBJHCI010000389.1:0-2539 GCA_050485925.1 Maricaulaceae bacterium | reverse complement strand
GGGACCCAGGGTTCGAATCCCTGTCTCTCCGCCAGAATTTTTTCCTGTAATAAATTTTTATTTTCAATGACTTGAGTGAATTTCTCTTTTCACGGGGATCGCTACGGGACCCTCTGGCCGCGATATTTCTGCAAAATTTCCGAAGCCCCATATATGGGGAACCGCTGGATCTAAAGGCTCCATGCCGCCCCTTGGCATTTTTGGGAATCATCCGCCGCCTGCCCCCAGCCTAAGGCCCCAGCACATTCTACCACCAGCGCCGCGCTTCAGCTTCCCCAGCCCAGCGCCCGCCAGTCTCAATAGACCTGCCCCTGCGAGACGTCTCAGAGATATTCTCGATATGCGGATCGACACCAGCACCACGACAGGAAAGCTGCTGTCGACTGTGCTGGGGGATTGCAGAGTTTGAGCGCCAGATCATGCTGGAGCGCCAGCGCGAAGGAATTGCCAAGGCCAAGGCCCAGGGAACATACAAGGGGCGCAAGCCCACCGCCAAGGCCGGGCAAGTGACGGCGCTGCATTCAGAGGGTTTTGGGGCGATACGGATCGCCCAGCGCCTTGGGGTAGGCCGCGCCAGTGTCTACAGGGTCCTTGCCTCTGAGACGCAGACAGAGGGAAATTGAGTATGGGCTTTTCCCTGTAGCATCGAGATCGTTTTCCTCGCGTGTTCGAGACTGGCGCGTGTCGCAGACACGACTGGGCGGCCCGGCACACCGGGGTTCGTCAGCGCGCGTCGACCGCGCATTCAGTGACCGGCCCGAAGTGCCGATAGGCCAGATGGCCCGGATCAGGCCGTGCTGCCTGCGGATCGAGGATTGCCCCAAGGCGTTCGGCCAGCCGGATCGACCTGAGATTGGTCGACTTGATGTAACTGACCAACGTCTTGAACTTGCGCGTCTCTTGCGCCCAGGCGCGCAGCGCGGTCGCGGCGTCAAACGCAAAGCCATGACCCTCGGCCTTCGGGTAGACCAGCCAGCCCAGCTCCCGTTCCGGGAACAACGGACCGTGGTTGATACCTACCTGCCCAAAGCATTCCCCGCTGTTCCGATGCACGATCATGAGCGCACCGCAGCCCAGCAGGCTCCATTGCGCGTGATCTGCGCAGAACATGCCCCATGTGACCGCGGGCGTGAACGGGCCGCCCATGTGCCTTGCACGGTCCGAGGCCATGAAGCCGCGGTAGCTGACCCAGGCGACCATGTCCAACGGGCGCAGGAACAGCCGAGACGTCGTGAGGGTCGGACTCATTCTCATGAGATCTTCCATCCTCAGCCTTGGCGGGCGTGACCCTTTGCGCGCGTCTGCCGGGCAGTTTCCTGATCGGCCATGTCGATGCTGGTCTGACCGAGATGGCGGGTCAGGATGGCATCGGCAATCTCGCGCATCAATCGCTCGGCACTGGCCCGGTCTTGACCGGCGACATCGCTGAGCGCGACAAGACCCTCGATCCCGGCGACCGTGGCGAGCGAGGCCACCAGATCAGAGGCTTGTGCCGAGGACAGATCATGCGGCAGCTCGCTCAAGGCACGCGTCATGTAGCCCACCCGCCGCGCACCCCGGCTGCCCGATCCCTCGGTCGCGGTCATGGCATGCGACAGATACTGACGAAACGCCGCCTCGTTTTCCAGGGTCAGCCGGATCATGGCTGCGGTGATTGCCGCCAGTCGTGCACGCAGATCGGTCGTCCCGGCGATGACTTCCTCGTAGGGTGGAACAAGTGTCGCGAGGCCCGCTTCCAAGGCCAGCGCCTGTGGGTCCGAGAAGTAACGATAGGCCGTCGCGCGCGAGATGCCGTGTTCGGCGGCAGCAGCGGCGACCGTGACAGGCTCACCCTGACGCATCAGCCTGCGTGCGCCGTCAAGGATGGCATCGCGGGTGCGCTGTTTCTGGTTCGTTCGCTCGGTTCTGTCCGACATTTGACCTCTCATTCATTTTCCATATTGAGACACATGTCTCATTGTGATTATAGCAGTCTTATAGCGGGAATCAGTCCCGTCAAGGAGAAAGCCATGACGACTTCACGTCACTATGATGTCTTCGGACTTCTGATCAGCTTCCGCGTCCTGCCCGAGGAGGTGGATGGCAAGTTTGCCCTGATAGAGGCTGTCGTGCCCCCCGGGCTGGGCGCGCCGCCCAATTCCCATGCCGGGGAGACCGAAACTTTCCGGGTTCTGGACGGCGAGTTCATTTTTCTGATCGACGGCGAGCCCGTCCCAGCGCGGACCGGCGACACGCTGGTGGTTCCCGACGGGGCCCCGCATGCTTTCCGTTGCACCGGGAGCAATCCGGGGCGTCTGTTGATCCTGAACGCCCCAGGCCGGATGCATGTCGATTTCTTCCGCGGGGTCGGTCGCCCGCTGGCCGATGACAGCACGCTGCCTGAAGCGCCGGACGGCCCACCCGACATGGCCAGGGTGATGCAGGTTGCGCAGGCCACCGGCATGACGCTGCTGCCCCCCGAACCGGAGGTCGCGCAATGACCGAATTCGATGCGCCGTTCCGCCCGACCTGCCTGCCCGGTCTGGCCCGGATCCAGTTC
>JBJHCI010000388.1:0-2543 GCA_050485925.1 Maricaulaceae bacterium | reverse complement strand
GCGCGTAGGGCATGAAGCCATCCAGCCAGCTTTCCAGATCGGCCGGGTCAATGACACCGGCAGGCTCAGAGCTGACAATGGGAGGCGCCTCCGGAAGGGACAGCTCAATCCCGTTCTCATCCTCGTCAGGCAGTTCGGGCACCTGCGCGGAGGCTGTTGAAAGGGCGAACCCCGCCAGCAGCAGGGCGCCCAGCGCGCCCTGCATCCAATGCTTCACCATCACTTTTCCTTCCCTGTCCGGAAGCGCCAACCCTAGCGGCTGACGCTCAGCACGAGCCCAATTGTACGCGGCTGGAGTAGCGAACTCATCACGAAAGTCGGCGCCCCGAAGGCATCGGTCATCCGTGTCCCGCTCAGATACACGTCGTTGTCGGTCAGATTGCGCACATAGCCACGCAGCGCCCAGTCGCCATGGCTGATCTCGGCATTGAGATCGACCGAGTAATAGCTGTCGAGCTGCATGAAGTTCGCGGCGGCCGGATAGGACACATTGCGTGCCCCGATCCAGCGAATGCCGCCGCCAAAGCTGGCCGACCAGTCATTCTGCAGGGCCAGGGTCCGATCCAGCGTGATCGAGTAGTTATAGCGCGGCACACCCGGCAGGCGGTCGCCGTCAACGGCGGACAGGCCGGGTGCGTCCTCGGTCAGGACAGAGTCCACCAGGGCCGCGTTGAACCCGACCCGCAAGCCCTCAACCGGTGCCACCACGCTCTGGAACTCGATACCGCGCGAGCGCGCCGTACCGGCATTGGTCAGCCAGCTGAGACCACCCGCGGCCGTCGCGAGCTGGATGTCTTCCCACTCGATCCAGAAACCGGTCAGTTCGATGAGGGCGCGCCCGTCCCAGAAATCGGACTTGATACCCACTTCGTAATTGACCAGCCGGTCAGCCTCCACCTGGGGCGGAACACCCGGCAGGCTAACGTTCGGGCCGCCGGGCCGGTAGCCGCTGGCGATCCGGCCATACAGCATGGTCTGGTCGGTCAGGTCATAGGTGGCGCTTGCCATGTAGGTGAACACGCTTTCGGAGGACTCTCCGGGCACTTCCTGAAAACCGCCGACCAGAGGGCCATCGGTCTGTTGCAGATAGTCCTGCTCATTGCGCGCGAGGCGGCCGCCCAGACCGAGCGTGAGGCGGTCGGTGACATCAAAACTCATATTGCCGAATACCGCATACTCCTCATAACTGGTCGGCAATCCGACGATCGCGAGAGGATCAAGGCCAGGAATGGAATTTCCTGCCATGTCCATTGCCGTAGCGATCTGCGCATTGGCGCTGTCTTCCTGCGTATAGAAGGCGCCCAGCATCCACTGCCAACGGCCCTCACCGGACGAGGTCAAACGAAATTCCTGGGTTACCTTTTCCAAATCCAGCACGATGTTGAACTCGGACAGGCCCGGCGGAACCGCACCGCCGGTCAACAGTGGGAAGATCGCACCATAGAGGGTGCTCGCATCCTGCGTCTGATTGTTCACGATATTGGAGAAGCTGGTGATTGAGGCGAAATCGGCGAAGCCGAGATCGAAATTCACTCGGGCAGAGTAGTAGCGCTCACGCTTGCTGAACGGCTCGGGGATCATGTTGCGCGTGGTACGCGGCCCATCAAAGGTCTGAAGTGTGGCCGGGTCCAGATAGACTTGCGCGTTGTCGGCTGAATCAATGTTCTGGAACATCGCCGACAGATTGACCGTGACATTGCTGGCCGGTTCGAAATAGAGCGCCAGGCGACCGCCGGTCTGGCTCAGCTCATTCTGATCGCTCACGCCCGTCAGCGTGTTGTCCACATAGCCAGGGCTCTCGCGCGTGAAAGCGCTTGCGCTAAAGGCAGCATTGGCCGACAGAGGCACGTTCATGCGGATACGGCCACCATAGCCGAGAGAGCCGGAATCGGCCACGGAGAATATCTCTCCCGCCGCTTGGGCCGAAAAGCCCGACGGGTCAGGCGTGCGCGTCACATAACGCAAGAGCCCGCCCATGGCGCTGGCCCCGTAGAGTGTGCCCTGCGGCCCGCGCAGGATTTCTACGCGCTCAATATCGTTCGGAAACAGATCCAGCGCAAAAGCCGAGGCGCGCGAATAGTTCGAGCTGCCACCCAGAGGGGTGTCGTCGATATGCGTGCTGACGGTTGCCCCCGGACCCACCGGCGCGATGCCGCGCAGTGTGATGGAGGTCTGACCCGGGCTGCCGCCGCTGCCGACATTCACGCCAGGCACATAAGCCGCGTAATCGGCCAGCGCGCCTGCGCCCATATTCTGCAGGCGCTCACCCGACACCACGCTGATCGAGGCAGGAATGTCGGTGATGGCCTCCTCCCGCTTCTGCGCCGTCACATAGATGACGTCACGCACCTGGGAGGCGGCTGGCTGCTCGCCATCTTCCGAAGCATCTTCAAAAGCCAGAGCTGGCGCACACAGCGCCATGGCGGCAGTGCCCAAAAGCCCCGCTCGCAGTGAATATCTGATCATTTTCATAACTCCCCTCCTGAACTTTACGTTCATGGTTGTTGGCCCCGGGCACCGGCCTCGCCTGAACCGTGAGAGCC
>JBJHCI010000387.1:0-2545 GCA_050485925.1 Maricaulaceae bacterium | reverse complement strand
GTCTAGAAGTGCCGACCAAGAGGAGATGACCGCCCGCCCGGTCACCTGTTCGCGCGCGATGCGGGTGGCTACCTCCTGGAAAAGCTTCAGCTCGACAGCGGCCTTGCCGGAGATGCCTTTTATCTCGGTGAGCTGGTCCGTGCTGGCTGCGCATACCCGACCAATATCGCCGAACCGGTCCAGCAAGGCCTTGGCGATGGGTTTTACGTCCTGCCGTGGCAGGGCCCGGAACAGAACAAGTTCAAGAAGCTCATAGTCGGCCAGCCCCTTGCCGCCAGCTTCCTTAAAGCGCGCGCGTAGCCGCTCGCGATGACCATGATAGTGCGGCCTGGCGCCGTCCATCAGCGCCAGGGCGGGCAGTGATAGCCCGCGGGCGAGAGGGTGAATATCTCAACTCCGGTGTCGGTCACGCCTACAGAATGCTCGAACTGGGCGGAAAGGGATTTGTCGCGCGTCACCGCCGTCCAGCCGTCCGCGAGCACTTTCACGAAAGGCCTGCCGTCATTGAGCATGGGCTCGACGGTGAAGATCATGCCGGGTTCAAGGCGCTCGCCCGTGCCGCGGTCCCCGAAATGGAGCACGTTCGGCGCATCGTGGAAGAGCCGGCCAATCCCGTGGCCGCAGAAATCGCGGACAACGCTGCAGCGCTGACTCTCGGCGTACTCCTGAATTGCCGCGCCGATATCACCAAAAGTATTGCCCGGCTTCACCTCGGCAAGGCCACGCATAAGGGCCTCATAGGTGACCTCGATCAGGCGTTCGGCCTTCCGGCGCACCTCGCCGACCGTGAACATGCGGCTGGTATCGCCATGCCAGCCATCCAGCTTGCAGGTCACGTCGATATTGAGGATGTCGCCATCCTTCAATGGTTTGTCATTGGGGATGCCGTGGCAGACGACATGGTTGAGCGAGGTGCAGGAGGACTTTGCATAACCTTTGTAGAACAGGGTCGCCGGTACGGCTCCGTGGTCGAGAAAATACCGCCGCACGCGGTCATCAATCTCCTGCGTGGTTATTCCGGGCTTCACGACATCAACCAGCATGTCCAGCGTCGAGGCCGCCAGATGACCCGCCTTGCGCATGCCTTCAAATGCCTCCGGCCCGTGACGCTTGATCACGCCGTCGCGTTCGACCAAGTCGTCGCTGGGGTGGGCGCTGTCGCTCAAGATCGATCCTGCAAATTCCTGCTTCATAGCTTCCATATAACGCCGTCCGGAGCGTTGGCAAACGCTCCGGGTGGCTCTTTTTGCGCAGGCGCGTATGGTTATTCGCTGTAAAGCTCGGAAATCACAAGGGTGGCGTCACGCAATGACGCGCTACCGAATGTGCCGATCCAGATATCGTACCGTCCGGACATGGGACGATCCCAGCGGATGGATGGATTGGTACCTGCTCCGCCATCGTCATCGCAGTACCAGTTCCCGTCTGGTCCATTGATCACGAGGGTCGTATCGGCGCTGGACCCAACCGAGATTATCAGCGGCAATGATCCGGCTGAAAAATCCAGACGGAAATCAGGCGCTTCGGCAACATAGCCGCGGCAGAGGCGGTCCCGGGTCGCAGGAATGGTGCCGGTGTCGTTGATCGTGTCGTTAACGCGCAGGACACCACCTGACTGCAGGTGCACCCGATAGGGATCGGGTGTGAAACCGCCGCGCAGGGACGCGCTCCCATAGTTCGGGTTGAGGCGCCAGTCCGGACCGCTAGCACCGTGTCCGCTGCTGCCGTAGCCTACCGAGCTGGCGGATACTCTGCTGAGTTCAGAGATAAACAGCCGGGCATCGGCCAGGGAGGTGCTGCCGAAGGTACCCACCCAGATGTCGTAACGCCCGCTGAGAGGATCGTTGAAATGGATGAGAGGGTTCAGCCTGTCGCCGCTATCATCGTCACAATACCAGCTGCCGTCCGGGCCATTGATCACCAGTGTGGTGTCAGCGCCCGAAGCTGCGCCGATGCGCAGCGGTAAAACCCCGCTGCCGGTCGTATAGTGCAAAGAGAAGTCCGGAGCATTGGCGATGTATCCACGGCACCGGCGATCCCTTACCGCAGAGGGGGAGCCGGTATCGCTAATCGCCGTGGCGCTGATGCGACCACCGGACCGCAAATCGACGGTAAAGGGGTCCGGCGAGAAGCCGGCTCGCAGCGACGTGTCGCCGTAGCTGGGCGGCAGCGTAAAGTCCTGAGCCGTTGCCAGGCCACTGAATAGGCCGAGCGCGGCGGATGCGACAAAAGCATACTTCATGACGCAATCTCCCGACTGATACGTGTCAGGTCCCGCCCGATCCACGCTAGCGCGCCTGACTTCAACGCATCTACTATGATGTGGGGAAGTCTGCGCCCGGGATGAACGTCCTGCAAGAAAAACCGCCCCCTGACAGGTATTGTCAGGGGGGGCAGATTGCCACAGCTTTAACGCTGTCTTTACTGCGCGAAGAAGCTGTCCTCATTCCAGCGCGGCGTTTCGCGTGCATTGGCAACGGCGCTGATGATCTCGAAATTGATCCGGGCGAACTTCGCACCCTGATCAAAGCGAAGGGGCTGGGAG
>JBJHCI010000386.1:0-2557 GCA_050485925.1 Maricaulaceae bacterium | reverse complement strand
GTCAAGAACAACACTGCAGTTCATATAAATGGGGAGGAGACAAAGACCAACAAAACCGTCCCGACGGGACGCACCCGCAGCGCCGGGCCGCTTTGGCTGGCGCTATCGCTCTGTGCCGCGCCGATGGCGCTGGCCCAGTCCCTGCCCGATATTCCGCGCGACCGGACGCTGGTCACGCAAGGGTGGGATTTCCACAACCAGGTCCCGTCGGTGGACAATTTCAACCCGTATGCCGGTGTCCTGCTGCACCAGCGCAATTCGCTGCACTACACGGTGAACGAAGCGCTGTTCTATACCAATCACATGAACAACGAACGTATTCCCTGGCTGGCTGAAAGCTACGAATACAACGACGACTTTACCGAAATCACCATCCGCCTGCGCGAAGGCGTGACCTGGAGCGACGGCGCGGACTTTACCTCGGATGATGTCCTTTTCACCTTTGAAATGCTGGCCGAGGCCGCGCCGGGGTTGCTGTTCTCGGGCGTTGTCGCGGAATGGATCGATTCGGTCGAAGCGGTGGACGACCTGACGGTGCATCTGCGCCTGACCAAGCCGGGGCCGCGCTTTGCCGCCGATTTCCTGGCCACCGGACAGGCCGGGCGGCTGGTAATCGTGCCGCGCCACATCTGGGAGGGAGAGGATCCGGCAACGTTCTCCAATCTTGACATAGCGGCGGGCTGGCCGGTGGGAACCGGGCCGTATCGTCTGGCCGCAGCAAGTGCGACTTCGGTAAGCTATGACCGGCGCGAAAGCTGGTGGGCCGTCGACGCCGGGTTGGTGGACGCCATGCCAGCCGTCGAACGCATTGTCTACGTCCCCGCCACGGCCGAGGCGATGCCGCAGCTTTATGCGTCGAACCAGATCGACATGGGCCGGTCGATTCAGGCAGGCGCATTCGATGCGATCCGGATGCAGAACCGCAACCTTGTGTCGTGGAATGCCGAAGGTCCGGTCTGGGGCGCGCCGGACGGGTGTGTCTATGCCGTGCGGTTCAACACCCAGTCCGCACCCTTCGACAATGTCGCGCTGCGCCGCGCCATGGGCCATGTGTTCGACCGCGACCAGATCGTGAGCATCGCGTACGAGGATTCGATGCCCACCGCCGCGGTGCCGTTCTCAACCTATGACGGGATGAACGCCTATACCGACCAGATTGCCGAGCGGATCGGCCTTGACGCGCTGTTGCGCCAGGATCTGGACCGCGCGGCCGAGATCCTGGAAGAAGCCGGTTTCGTGCGCTCCGCCGACGGCATATGGACGCACGGCGACGGCACGCCGCTGCAGCTGGAACTGATCGCCGCAACGGGAGATCCAAGCGGCCCGATCCTGGCCGAGCAGTTGCGGAATGCGGGCTTCGATCTGGTGCTGAGCGTGCAGCAGAACAACGCCCGCACCGAAGCCTTTGTCTCGGGCAATTTCCAGATGGATGTCGGCCCGCATTGCGGCAGCCTTTATGATCCCTGGCAGACGCTGGAACACTTCCATTCCAAGTATGCCCCGGCACCGGATGAACGCGCCGCAAACCTGCGGGCGGTGACCCGCTATGCCAACCCGGATCTGGACGCTCTGCTTGATCAGATGGAGGCGCTGCAGCCTTCGCCGGATGATGCGGCGTATATGGACCTGGTGGTGGAAGCGCTGGAGATCTATCTTGAGGACATGCCGCAGGTGGTCTTTGCCGAAGAGCTGCACACGATGGTCTTCAACACCACCTATTGGGAGGGCTGGCCCTCGGCCGAAGACCCCTACATTGCGCCCTACCTGCCCTGGGAAGGGTTCGCGCGGGTGATCCATTCGCTGCAGCCGCGCAACTGAGCGCACGCCTTGTGATTGCGCGGGGCGGCCCGTCATCGGCCGCCGCCCCGCGCCCTCGTTTGCCAATGGACAGCCCTGTTATGAAAATCGCGCAGATCCGCGCCTTTCCCATCCGATCCGAGATGGTGGGCGCCCTTTATCAGTCCGGTGCGGCACCGGAACCAACCCGCCCGCCCTGGACCCGGGACGCGCAGGTGGCCGGGCCGATGTCGGGGTATCCCCGGTTCCGGCAGCACCGGTCCAGCTGGCGCTATGATGGCGCCGTGGGCTGTCTGGTCACGGCCACGGACGGCAGCACCGGCTTCGGTGTATCGCGCTACGACCAACCGGTGATTCATCTGATCAACGACCACTTCGCGCCACGGCTCGAGGGTGAGAACGCGCTGGCCACGGAACGCCTGTGGGACATGATGGTGCGGATGGCGGCGCCCTATGGGGTGGGCGGGCTTGCATCCTATGCCATAAGCGCGGTGGATCTGGCCTTGTGGGACCTGAAGGGCAAGGTGCTTGGCCAGCCGGTCTATGCGCTGGCCGGTGGCCCGGTGCAGGAAAGCCTGACCTGCTACGCCACCGGCAACGACACAGACTGGCACATGGAGCTTGGGTTTCCGGCAACCAAGCTGGCCTGCCCCCACGGCATGTACGAAGGCGCGGACGGACTGGTGCGCACCGAGGCACTGGTCGCCGCGACGCGCGACCAGTTCGGCCCCGAATGCGAGCGGATGCTCGCTTGCTGGAT
>JBJHCI010000385.1:0-2598 GCA_050485925.1 Maricaulaceae bacterium | reverse complement strand
GCACCGGCACGGGCGGCATGACCTCCAAGATCGCGGCAGCGCGCATTGCCGGGCGGGCAGGCATCCCGACCATTATCGCTGCAGGCGCGGCAGACAAGCCGATTACTAGGCTGCGAGGCGATGCTCCGTGTACGGTGTTCGCGCCGGAAACCTCCCGCCAGTCAGCCCGCCATAAATGGATCGCAGGGGCGGTTACGCCGCGTGGCACGCTGGTGCTGGATGCGGGCGCGCTCGCCGCCATCGGCGCAGGCAAGAGCCTTCTGGCAGCGGGCATAAGGCGCGTGGACGGCACGTTTGCGCGCGGTGAGACGGTGGCGCTGGTCGGTGAAGACGGCGCACTCGCGGCCAAGGGGCTGGCGGGCTACAGTTCCGATGAGATGAGCCTGATATGCGGGCTGAAATCAGCCGAGATCGAGACCGTGCTGGGTTATCGGCGCGGTTCAGCGGCGGTACACGCCGATGATCTGGTTCTGGAAAGGAAAGCCTGAGCGATGAATGCGCCGCAGAATAATCTCCACGACGCACGGTGGGTGCAGAAGGCTGGTGTGGCGCTTCGTACGGCGTCCGACGCTTTGCGCAATACCAGCGCTGAGGAGCGCACTGATGCACTCAACGCCATGGCTGATGCGCTTAGGGAAGCGGCTCCAGAGGTACTCGCCGCGAATGCAGCCGATGTGGAAGCCGCAAAGGCCGCTGGACTCTCAGGCGCGCTGGTGGACCGGCTTGTTCTGGAAGAGGCGCGTCTGGCGGGGATCGTGGACGGGATACGCGCCGTCGCCCGCCACCCTGACCCGCTGGGCCGGGAAATCACGCGCTGGACGCGGCCCAACGGGCTGACAATCGCGCAGGTGCGCGTGCCCATCGGGGCGATCGGCGTGATCTTCGAGAGCCGCCCGAACGTCGCTGCCGACGCGGCGGCGCTCTGCATACGCTCAGGCAACGCCGTGGTGCTGCGCGGCGGATCGGATGCGGCCCGCTCGGTCACGGCTATTGTCCGTGCCCTGAAAACCGGTCTGGAGCGGGCAGGCATGCCGGGCGATCTCATCACCCTGCCGCCAGATACGTCCCGCGCCTATGTGGGTGACATGCTGGCCGGGATGGGCGGCGCGCTGGACCTCGTCGTACCGCGCGGGGGCAAGGACCTCGTGGCGCGCGTGCAGAAGGAGGCCCGCGTACCTGTACTGGGGCATCTCGACGGGCTCTGCCATGTCTATGTCGACGCCGCGGCCGATCCGGAGATGGCGCGCGCCATCGTGCTGAACTCCAAAATGCGCCGCACAGGCGTGTGCAATGCAGCCGAATGCGTGCTGGTGGACAAAGGCGCGGGCGAGGCGCTGCTGAAAGCCGTCATTACGGATCTGAGGGCTGCGGGCTGCGAGATACGCGGCGATGACACCGCCCGCCGCGCCGTGCCTGACATCACGCCCGCCACCGCAGAGGATTTTGACACCGAGTATCTCGACGCCATCGTCTCGCTGGCGGTAGTGGACGGGGTGGAGGGCGCGATTACGCACATTGCCCGCCATGGCTCAGGCCATACAGAGGCCATCGTCACCGGTGATGAGGCGACCGCCCGCCGCTTCCTGCAGGATGTGGACGCAGCCGTGGTGTTGCACAACGCCTCGACGGGGTTCTCCGACGGCGGAGAGTTCGGCTTTGGCGCGGAGATCGGCATTGCGACAGGCCGCATCCATGCGCGCGGACCGGTGGGCGCCGACCAGCTCACCAGCTGGAAATATCAGGTGCTGGGAAACGGGCAGGTCCGTTAGCGCGCGGCCAGTCCCATCTCTTCGAACAGGCGCGCATCGGCGCTGAGCGAGGGGTTGGGCGTGGTCAGCAATTCCTCGCCGACGAAGATCGAGCCGGCCCCGGCAAGAATACACAGCGCCTGCAGCTCCTTGCTCATGCCCTCCCGGCCCGCCGACAGGCGCACCACCGATTTCGGCATGACGATCCGCGCGGTGGCGATGGCGCGTACGAAGTCGAGACCATCGAGCGGCTCGGACCCCGATAGCGGCGTGCCGGAGACCTGCACGAGATGATTGATCGGCACGCTCTCGGGATGCGGATCAAGGCTGGCAAGCTCGGTGAGCAGGCCAATCCGGTCATCGGCGCTTTCGCCCATGCCGATAATGCCGCCGCAGCACACCTTGATGCCCGCGCTGCGTACCCGGCCCAGCGTCTCGATCCGGTCTTCCCAGGTCCGGGTGGTGATGATGTCGCGATAATATTCCGGCGAGGTATCAAGATTATGGTTGTAATAGTCGAGCCCAGCGCTTTTCAGCCGCTCGGCCTGACCCTCTTCCAGCATGCCAAGCGTCATACAGGTCTCAAGGCCGAGCGCTTTCACACCCTCGATCATCGCGCAGATTTGCGGCTCGTCACGCGCCTTCAGGGATCGCCAGGCCGCCCCCATGCAGAAGCGGGTCGCCCCGCCTTCCCTGGCCTTCTTTGCCTTCTCGATAACGGTGTCGACCGCCATCAGCTTTGAGGCCTTCAGCCCGGTATCGAACTTGGCGGACTGATTACAGTAGCCGCAATCCTCCGGACAGCCGCCGGTCTTGATGGACAGAAGCTGGCTCTTCTGCACCTCGCCCG
>JBJHCI010000384.1:0-2601 GCA_050485925.1 Maricaulaceae bacterium | reverse complement strand
CGACCAGGCGGGCACCCATACGTTTTCGACTTTGCGACAAGTGCGATTGCACGGGGTGATATCGCCCTGCATGACATTATGGATAAACCCGTACCGGAGGGCTGGGGACTCGACGGTAGGGGGCAACCAACCACGCAGGCGTCCGAAATCCTTTCCGGGGCGATGCTGACATTCGGCGGTCACAAGGGGTCGGCCCTGTCCACGATGGTCGAGCTGATGGCCGGACCGCTGATCGGGGATATGACAAGCCTGCAATCTCTCGATTTCGACGCCGGTGCCAAAGCGGCCCCCTGCCATGGCGAGTTGATACTGGCCTTCTGTCCTCAGCGCATGGGGCTTGACGGTCAGGCTGGCACGCAGGCGGCTGAAGCCCTGTTCGGCACGATTACCTCTCAGGGCGCACGCCTACCGTCCCAGCGGCGGTACGAGGCCCGGCAGCGCAGCGAGCGCCGCGGCAGCGTGAACGTGCCCCGGGTGCTTATGGAGCGTATCCAGTCACTGGTCCTGTGAAGGTGGGTAGACACCCTTACTCCAGAAGTATATCGTATACTATATAGATGGAGGGGAGTTTCCCATGGCGATCAAGCTGGCTCGTTGGACCGTATCCTTGGCTGTTCTCGCGGCGCTTTCCACACCTGTCATCGCGCAGGAATCCCCGCCCGGATGGAGCGAGGATCCACCCGAGATCGGGGCGCTTGTGGAGTTTGCCCGTACCGAAAGCGATATGCGGGTGGCGGTTACCCGCTATGTGCAGGACATGGCGGCGATACACAGACGCTATCCGGTGCGCTACTCGCCCCAGCGTCGAGCCCGGCTGCAGGCGTTTAACGCGGCTTGGCAGGAGCGTCTTGCCGAGACCGACTTTGCCACCCTCAACCAGGAGGGCCGGATCGACTACATCATGCTGCGCAACCGTATCGCCTACGAAAACGAGATGCTGGCCATTGATGCGCGGCGGGCGCAGCAGATTGCTCCCCTGATTCCGTTCGAGGCCGACCTTCGGGCCTTTCAGGAGGCACGGTTTGACCGGCAACGCGTTGAACCGGTGTCTGCGGCAGGCGTGATGGATGCGGCTGCCAGGCGGGCGCGGGAACTGGCAGCCGATATCGAGGCCAGGGCGGCTCGTTCCGGCGGGCTGGTCCAACTGCAGGGCACAAGCCGGGTCGTTGCCCTGCGCGCGGCCGAGCATCTGGTCCATCTTCGTGAGGTGATGGGCGATTTCAACACTTTCTACGATGGGTATGACCCGCAGTATTCCTGGTGGGCGCGCGAGCCTTATCGCGAGTTGGATGCCGCTCTTGGTGAATATGCCGAAACCCTGCGTCGCCATGTGGTCGGTATCGTACCGGGTGAGCAGCCGCCCATCGTGGGTGATCCGGTGCTTGAGGCTGGCATTCTGGCTGACCTCACCCAGGAAATGATCCCGTACTCCATCAACGAACTGATAGCGATCGGCCGGAGCGAGTTCGACTGGACGATGCGTGAAATGCGGCGGGTCTCTTCGGAAATGGGCTTTGGCGATGACTGGCGCGCGGCGCTGGAATACACCAAGCAGCTCGCTCCGCCGCCGGGTGAAGTGCCATGGGCGATTTTCGATATTGCGGACTACTCGGAAAGCTTCGTGGAGGCGGATGGTAGTGTCTCCATGCCGCCGCTGGCCCGCGAGGTCTGGCGTCTGGCCATGCAAACGCCCGAGCGCCAGCTTATCAATCCGTTTTTCTCAGGCGGCGAGGTGACGCGCTTGTCCTATCCGGTGGATAGCATGAGCCACGAGCAGAAATTGATGAGCATGCGGGGCAACACACCGCACTTCAACTTCGCCACCGTGCATCACGAGCTGATCCCCGGCCATCACCTTCAGCGCTTCATGAATGACCGGTTCAACCCGCACCGGACGCCCTTGCTGAACACGCCGGTCTGGCGTGAGGGTTGGGCGCTCTACTGGGAGATGATCCTGTGGGAGAAGGATTTTGCCCGCAACGATCCCGATCGCATGGGCATGCTGTTCTGGCGCCTCCACCGGGCTGCGCGGATTGTCTTCTCCCTGAACTATCAACTGGGGAACTGGACGCCCCAGCAGGCGGTCGACTTTCTGGTTAACGAGGTGGGGCACGAACGGGCCAACGCCGAGGCCGAAGTGCGCCGCACGGCTATAGACGCGCCCTTTTACCAGGCGGCCTACATGATTGGCGGGCTGCAATTCCTCGCGCTTCGCCGCGAGCTGGTCGATAGCGGTCAGGTGAGCGAGCAGGACTATCATGACGCCATATTGCAGCTCGGACCCATGCCGGTGGAGCTGATCCGGGCAAGGCTGACCGATGCGCCGCTCGGCCCAGATTACCGTTCCCGCTGGCGGTTTTATGACGTCCTGACTGCCAACTGAGGATTTGGGCGCTTTGCCCGGATGTTTCCTCCCCACTGTCCCGGCCAGCCGTGAAGGGTTGGTCCGGGACGTTCTTTTTCGCACGTATGGAGAGGTCTGATGACGCGCACCAAATTTTCATTGTCGCACTGGATTGGTGGTAAGAAGCCGGTGGGAGACCGCCCGGCGGAAAGCCTCAACCCGTCTGACACGCGCGATGTGGTGGCCTGTGTGCCCGA